>CALLYQ010000165.1 GCA_937858875.1 uncultured Lautropia sp.
AGCTCAACTGCGTCTCGCCGACGACGATGCCCTGCAACGCCGGCGCACCGCCCTTGTACGGCACGTGCACGATGTCGAGGCCGGCCATGCTCGTGAACATCAGGCCCGGCAGATGCGTGCCGCCGCCCACGCCCGACGACGCGTAGTTCAGCTTGCCCGGTTCGGCCTTCGCGCGCGCGATCAGCTCCGGTACGCTGTTCACGCCGACCTCGTTCGAGACGGTCACCAGCAGCGGCGCCGTCGTCCAGCGCGTGATCGGCGCGTAGTCCTTGCCGCTGAACTTGAAGTCCTTGTACATGACCTGCAGGCTGCCGTACGCGCTCTCGTTGTGCATGAACAGCGTGTAGCCGTCGGGCACGGCGGTCGCGGCTGCGGCGGCGGCAATCGTCGTGCCCCCTCCCGGCCGGTTGTCCACGATCACCGGCTGCCCGAGCTCCTGCGACAAGGCCTCGGCGATCGGTCGCGCAACGGCGTCGGCGCCGCCGCCCGGCGGAAATGCGATGATCAGCCTGATCGTCTTCGTCGGCCATTCCTGGGCGATGCCGACCCCGGCCGGCACGGCAAGCGCCAGCCCCACTGCGAGTGCTGCTGCCTTCACGGTTCCGCTCCTCTCTCTTCCGGTTTCGCGTCGCGCATCGCTCAGACGATGCCGTCGCTGCGCAGCTGGCCGATCTCGTCGTCGCTGAATCCGGCCTCGCGCAGGATCTCGTCGCTCTGCTCGCCCCAGTAGGGAGCCGCGGTCACCACGCTGGCCGGCGTGCGCGACAGCGTGACCGGCTGGCTGATCACGCGGATCGGCTTGCCGTCGCTGGTCTGCGTTTCATGGACGACGCCGAGGTGGCGGATCTGCGGATCCTCGACGAGCTGAGGCACCGTGTAGACCGGGCCGCTGGGCACGCCGGCTTCGTTCAGCAGCTCGACCCAGTGAGCGACCGTCTGCGTGGCGAAGACCTCGGCGAGCGTCGCGTTCAGCTTCGCGCGATTCGCCACGCGCTGCTTCTCGTTCGCGTAGGCCGGATCGGCGATCCAGCTCGGCCGATCGAGCACCTTGCACAGCCGCTCCCAAGTGCCCTGCCCGGAGGCGCCGATATTGAAGTCGCCGTCGGATGCCCGGAACAGCCCCATCGGTGCGCTGGTTGGATGATCGTTGCCGGCGGGCTTCGGCACGTCGCCCTCGTTCAGGTAGCGCGCAACCTGGAAATCCATCATCGCGACCTGCGAGTGCAGCAGCGATGCATGGACCCACTGCCCTTCGCCCGATTGCTCGCGCTCGCGCAGCGCAACCAGGATCCCGATTGCCGCGTAGAGCCCGGTGCTCGAGTCGGCGACCGCGATGCCGGCGCGGATCGGCCCCGAATCGGGGAAGCCGGTCACCGACATCAGCCCGCCCATGCCCTGGACGATCTGGTCGAAGCCCGGGCGCGACGCGTACGGGCCGTCCTGGCCGAAACCGGAGATGCTCGCCAGGATGATGCGCGGGTTGATCGCCTTCAGCGATTCGTAGTCGACGCCGAGCCGCTGCTTGACGTCCGGGCGCCAGTTCTCGACGACGACGTCGGCGTCGGCGATCAGGCGCTTGAGAACCGCCAGCCCCTCGGGCTTCTTCAGGTTCAGCGTCAGCGAGCGCTTGTTGCGGTTCAGGTTCTGGAAATCGCCGCCGAGCCGGTTGCCCGCGAACATGGCCTCGTTCGGATCGACGCCGGGCGGCGGTTCGATCCGGATCACGTCGGCACCGAAGTCCGCGAGCATCCGCACGCAAGTCGGCCCGGCACGCACGCGCGACAGGTCGAGTACGCGAAGGCCCTGCAGCGCCCGCGAGGCAGAAATCTTCGACATCGACGCTCCTTCACCCTTGTGGATATATTCGAACGACGTTATAAATATATTTATGACGCTTGGCAATACGGCCCGACAAGCACCGTCTCGTGAGATGAAGGCGAGCGAGCGTATCTACCGCAGCATCGAGTCCGGAATTTCAGAGGGCGCACTGCTGCCCGGCGATCCGGTCGACGAGGAAGAGCTGATGGCCCAGTTCGGCGTTTCCCGCACGCCGGTCCGCGAGGCGCTGCTGCAACTGAAGACCGTCGGCCTGGTCGACGGCCTGCCGCGCGGCGGCGCCATCGTCGCGAAGATGGACGTCACTCAGCTGCTTGCGATCTGCGAGTTGCTGGCCGAACTCGAAGGCTTGTGCGCCCGCTACGCCTGCGAACGGATGACCACCGCCGAACGCGAGAACCTGGCCGCACTGCATCGCGCTGCCAAATCGGTCGTCGCGCGCGACGACGAGATCGCCTGGCAGCAGGTCAACCGCGATTTCCACGAGTGCCTGTACACCGGCTCGCGCAATCCCTATCTGCGCCAGGAGATCCTGCGCATGCGCACGCGCACGCAGGCCTATCGCAAGCATGCGTTCGGCGCGATCGGCCGCCTGCCGGTGTCCTATCACCACCACGGCCTGATCGTCGAAGCGATCCTCGCCGGCGACCGCGAAGCCGCGGCCCGGGCCGCGTTCGGCCACCTGAATCCGGGCGAGGGGCTGCCGGGAGTCAAGGACCTGATCATGAACCTGCCCAGGGAACTCCTGGGTTAGCCGATACGACTCGGCCCGGCTCGCCGGGCGAAAAACGGGAGACACGAAACGATGACGACGCCCCCTCTGTCCCGCACCGACCGGATGGTCGCGACGAAGGACGGCCCGATCGGCTGGATCGTCTTCAACAATCCGGCGCGGCGCAACGCGGTGTCGACCGACATGTGGGAGGCGCTGGCCGAGATCGTCGCCGACTACGCGCGCGACGACGCGATCCGCGTGATCGTGCTGCGCGGCGCAGGCGGCAAGGCCTTCGTTTCCGGCGCAGACATCTCCGAGTTCGAGCAGAAGCGCTCGACGCCGGAGTCGACCGAGGCCTACCGGCAACTGGCCGATCGCGCCACGCTGGCTCTGCAACACGTCGGCAAGCCGACGATCGCGATGATCGAGGGCTACTGCATCGGCGGCGGCGTCTCGCTGGCGCTGTCCTGCGACCTGCGCATCGCCGCTGAAAGCGCCCGCTTCGGCGTGCCTGCAGCCCGGCTCGGCCTGGGCTACGAACTGCCCGGCGTGCGCAAGCTCGTCGACGTGGTCGGCCCGGCGTTCGCGAAGGAGATCTTCTTCACGGCCCGCCAGTTCAGCGCCGACGAAGCGCTGGCGATGGGCCTGATCAATCGCGCCGTGCCCGACGGGCAACTCGAAGTGCATGTGCAGGAATACGCGGCATCGATCGCAGCCAATGCGCCGCTGACCGTCGCGTCGATCAAGACGATCGTCGGCGAACTGCTGAAGGACGATGCCGTACGCGACGAAGCGCTGTGCCAGCGCCTGGTCGACCAGTGTTTCGACAGCGAGGACTACGTCGAGGGCCGCCGCGCCTTCATGGAAAAACGCCAGCCGGCCTTCACGGGCCGATAGCGTCTCACCGACGGCTTCAGGAACCACCGAGAGTTCCACCGTTCAACGAAGGAGGAGAAGTCATGAGAGCAGTTGGAATCCGTTCCGCACTCGCATCGCTGTGCGTGGCATTCGGCTTCGCCGCAGCGCCGGCCGCCGCGCAGATGGCGCCCTGGGAGGCCGAACTCTACGAAGCCGCAAAGAAGGAGAAGGAGTTCACCGTCTACACCTCGCACTACAACACCGAGGAGGCGGCCGCACTGTGCTCGGTCTTCGAAGCGAAATACCCGGGCGTCAAGTGCAACTTCGTTCGCACTACCGCACAGGTCGCGTTCCAGCGCCTGAACCAGGACATGCAGGCAAGGCGGCCGGTAGCCTCGGTGTTCAGCAGCACCGACGTCAGCCACTACCCGGCGCTGCGCAAGATGGGCGCCCTGATGCAGTACAAGCCCAACAACCTCGACAAGATGGTCGATTCGCTGAAGGACTACACCGATCCCGAGCACTACTCGGTCGTAACGGCGGCAGCGCTGATGCTGATCACCTACAACACCGAGCTCGTCGACGAAAAGGACGCGCCGAAGAACTGGACCGACCTGCTCGATCCGAAGTGGAAGGACAAGGTGTCGATCGGGCACCCGGCCTTCAGCGGCTACGTCGGCACCTGGGTCGTTCAGATGCGCAAGCTGTACGGCTGGGAATTCTTCGAGAAGCTCGAGAAGAACAGCCCGCAGATCGGCCGCTCGGTGAACGACACGGTCACGATGCTCAACGCCAAGGAGCGCTGGGTCGCCGCCGGGCCCGAGGCCACGACACTGCTCAGCCGCGACAAGGGCAATCCGCTGGCCGTTGCCTACCCGACCGACGGTGCGCTGCTGATGGTGTCGCCGAGCTCGGTGACCGCCAATGCGCCGTCGCCGAACGCAGCCAAGCTGTACATCGAGTTCCTGCTCGACCGCGAGGCCGCGGAAACGCAGGTCAAGAGCCATTCGCTGCCGGTGATCAAGGGCATCGCGGTCGGCCCGGGCAAGAAGCCGCTCGAGGAAATCAAGATCGTGCGCCCGAGCGAAGAGGAGATCGCCAAGGGCATTCCGGAAGTGAAGGAACAGTTCCGCGACACCTTCGGCATCTGAAGCGCCGCCCATGAGTACCGTGAATCCCTCCGCCGCGGCCGCGGCGGGCAAGCCCGTCTTCGCCCAGCGCTGGCGCAATCTCGACCGCTCGTACTGGTTGTGGGCGTTCGCGATCCTGGTGCTGGCCGTACTCGTCGTCAATCCGCTGCTGCGGCTGCTGATCGTCAGTTTCCAGGACGACGGCGGAGGCTTCACGCTGGCCAACTACATTGCGGCCTACGGACGCACGCGCCATCTCGACGCGCTCGTCAATTCGCTGATCCTCGGCATGTCGGCAGCGAGCCTGTGCCTGCTGTTCGGCGTGCCGATGGCCTGGGCACTGTCGCGCACCGACATGCCGTTCAAGGGCCTGATCTGGATCTCGATCCTCGGCACCTTCGTGATCCCGCCCTACCTCGGTGCGGTCGGATGGATCCTGCTCGCAGGCCCGAATGCCGGCTGGCTGAACCGCGCCTTCGCCGCGCTGACCGGCGCGGACTCCGGCCCGTTCAACATCTACAGCATGCCGGGGCTCGTGCTGGTCGTGGCCTGCTACAGCTTTCCCTACGTATTCGTGTTCACCAAGTCGGCGCTCGACCTGGTGTCCTCGGAGATGGAGGACGCGGCCAACATCCTCGGCGCCGGGAACCTGCGCACGACGCTGTCGATCACGCTGCCGATGGTGGCGCCGGCGATCATCGGCGCCTTCATCCTCGTGTTCCTCGAGGCAATCGCGCTGTTCGGCTCGCCGGCGCTGCTGGCGCTGCCCGGGCGATTCCACGTCGTCACCACGCAGTTGTGGCAGTTCTTCGAGTTTCCACCGCGCGTCGGCGTGGCCGCCGCCTATGCGATGCCTCTGTTGGGCGTGACGATCCTGCTGTTCTGGCTGCAGCGTCGGATCACGATGCGCAAGGGCTACGTGGCGCTGACCGGCAAGGGCGGTGAGCGCCGCCCGGTTGCGCTGGGCGCCTGGCGCTGGCCGATGCTGGGTTTCTGTCTGTTCGTCTGCACGCTGTCCTTCTTCATGCCGATGCTGGTCATCCTGCAGGCAGCAACGGCGAAGGCCTGGGGCCGCGGCTTCTCGCTGGACAACTTCACGCTCGACAACCTGCGTTTCACGCTGTTCGAGAACAACCTGACCCGCGATGCGACGATCAACACCTTCACCTATGCGGGCGGCGCCTCGCTGATCGCGATCGGGCTGTCGCTGTGCATCGCCTACGCGGTGAACCGCAACCTGGTCGGGCGGCGGCTCGGCAACACGCTGTCCTTCCTCACGATGGCGCCCTTCGTGATCCCCGGCATCGTGCTGGCGATCGGCTTCTACGCGGCCTACGCGAACCCGCCGTTCCTGCTCTACGGCACGGCCTGGATCCTGATCCTGGCCTTCGCCACGCGCTTCCTGCCGATTGCGTTCACCAACGCGAACGCCGCGATCCGCAGCATCAACCCGGAGCTCGAAGACGCGGTGCGCATCCTCGGCGGCAGCCGCTTCACGGCGATCGCCAAGGTCGTGATGCCTCTGCTCAAGCGCAGCCTCGCCGGCGCGTTCATCCTGGTGTTCATCCCGGCGACGCGCGAACTGAGCACGGCGATCTTCCTGTACTCGATCGACACGCAGGTGTTGTCGGTGCTGCTGTTCGACAAGAGCGACGAAGGCAACTTCGAGGCGCTCGCATCGATCGGCCTGATCCTCGTCTTCATCACCGTCGCATTGATCCTGATCGGCTTCCGCCTGATGGGCCGCGACTTCATGCTCAGGAGAACCGCTGCATGAGCAAGCTGGTGCTTCGCAATGTCTCCCGCAGCTTCGGCGATTTCGCCGCGGTCAACGACCTGAACCTGACGATCGAGGAAGGCGAACTCGTCTCGCTGCTCGGGCCTTCGGGCTGCGGCAAGACGACGACGCTGCGGATGATGGCCGGCTTCCTGTCGCCCACCGACGGCACGATCGAGGTCGCCGGCAAGATCGTCTCGTCGCCGGGGTCGAGCCTGCCGCCGGAGCGGCGCAACATGTCGATGATCTTCCAGAGCTACGCCATCTGGCCGAACATGACAGTCGCCGAGAACGTCGGCTTCGGCCTGAAGATCCGCAAGACGCCGGCTGCCGAGATGCGCCGCCGCGTCGACGAGATCCTCGAGATCGTCCAGCTCGGCGCGCTGCGCGACCGCTACCCGGCCGAGCTCAGCGGCGGCCAGCAGCAGCGCGTGGCGCTGGCCCGCTCGATCGTCGTCAAGCCGGCCGTGCTGCTTCTCGACGAACCGCTGTCGAACCTCGATGCGAACCTGCGCGAGGAGATGCGCTTCGAGATCCGCCGGCTGCACGACGAATTCCGGATCACGATGGTCTACGTCACGCACGACCAGGCCGAGGCGATGGTCACGTCGGACCGGATCGCCGTCATGAACAAAGGGCGCATCGAGCAGATCGACTCGCCCTACGAGCTGTATTGCCGGCCGAAGACCAGCTTCGTGGCCGGCTTCATCGGCCGCACCAATTTCCTCGAAGGCGCCCGGCGCGGCGACCAAGTCGATTTCGGGGGCTTCGCGCTGCCGGCAACGACGCTGGGGCGCGACGCGCGCTCGGGTGTGCCGATCAAGCCGGAGGGTTCAGGCGCTCCGGGTACGACGAGCGGATCGGGAGGATCGAGCACTCGGATAAGAGTCTCGGTGCGCCCGCAGTGCATCCAGTTGCACCGGACACAGCCCTCGGCCGCCGACGACCGCTTCTGCGTGCCGGCGCGCATCGAACGGCGCGCCTATCTCGGCGAATCCTGGGACTACCACGTCGGTCTGCCCGGCCTGCAGGAACCGCTGCGCGTCGCAGCGCGCCCCCAGGAAGTCTTCGAGGTCGACGACGAAGTCTTCGCCGAGATCGACACGACGCAAGTGACGGTCATCGATTGAACCGCCGCGCCCGCGGCGCACTGCAGATGGAGGGACCCGAACCGTGACCCTGCCGCTCGAAGGCGTGAAGGTGGTCGACCTGACGAACGTCATGGCCGGCCCGTACTGCGCAATGGTGCTCGGCGACCTCGGCGCCGACGTGATCAAGATCGAAAGCTTCCCCGACGGCGATGCCTCGCGCCGATTCGACCCGAAGGTCAACGGCGAGTCGTACTGCTTCGCCGTGCTGAACCGCAACAAGCGCAGCATCGCGCTGGACCTGAAGGCACCGCGCGGCAAGGAAGTCTTCCTGAAGCTGGCAGCCGGCGCCGACATCGTGCTGGAGAATTTCCGGCCGGGCGTCGTGCGCCGGCTCGGCATCGACCCCGAAAGCCTGCTGGCGCTGAACCCGGCGCTCGTCTATGCGTCGATGTCGGGTTTCGGGCAGACCGGACCCTACGGCAACAAGGGCGGCTTCGACATCATCGCCCAGGGCATGTCCGGGATCATGATGATGACCGGCCACCCGGGCGGGCGGCCCGCCAAGGTCGGCATCGCGATGAACGACATCGCCAGCGGCGTGACCGCGCTGTACGGAATCCTCGGTGCCTACATCGGACGCCTGCGCACAGGCAAGGGCCAGTACCTGGAAACCTCGCTGCTCGAGGCGGGCCTGGCGTGGACGCCGTGGGAGTTCGGCGCCTGGGCCGGCGCCGGCGAGATACCGACGCCGACCGGCACACGCCATCGTCGTGCGTCGCCGTACCAGGCGTACAGGACGCAGGACGGCTACGTGACGGTCGGTGCGGGCGCCGACAATCTGTGGCGCAGCTTCTGCCTGAAGGTCTGCGGCAAGCCCGAATGGCTCGAAGACCCGCGATACGTCACGCCGGCGGCGCGGCTAGCCCACGTCGACGAACTCGAACGCGACATCGAGGCGGTCTTCGCCAGCCGGCCGACCGCGCATTGGGTCGAAAAGCTCGATGCAGCCAAGGTCCCGGGCGGACCCGTCTACGGCTACGAGCAGATCCTCGCCGACCCGCACATCGCCGCGCGCCGGATGATCGTCGAGGTCGAGCACCCGAAGATCGGACGCATGAAGACGCTGGGTCTGCCGATCAAGTCGACCGGCGAACTGACGGCGATCCGCCGGCCGGCGCCCCTGCTCGGGCAGCACAGCGTCGAGATCCTCGGCGAGCTCGGATACCCGGAGAAGGAAATCGGCGCGCTGTTCGAAGCCGGGGCGGCGGCCGGCAACCCGGACGCCCGCTGACCTCCAGCGGGCGCCCGGGGTCCATTGGATGGTTGGCGTACCCCGCAGTCGTGTGTAAAGCCTCGCACAAGGAGTCACACATGGCCACGAATCTCGCCATCGATCCCGAACTGCTGGAACGTGCGCTCGAAGTCAGCGGAGAACGCACCAAGAGGGCTGCCGTGACCAAGGCGCTGCAGGAGTTCATCGCGCGGCGCGAGCAGCGCCGGATCACCGAACTGCTCGGAAAATTCGACTGGGACGATTCGTACGACTACAAGGCCGAGCGCTCACGTCGAAAATGACGATCCTGGTCGATACCAGCGTCTGGTCTGTGGCGCTGCGGCGTGATCATGATGTAAACGAGCCCGAGGTCGAGGCGCTGAAAGACGCGCTGCCTGGAGACGAGCTGGTGGTCACTACCGGTGTTCTCTATCGGTCTGGCCAGCCAGAGTTGCGGGTGACGAAGCGTGACACCGCCGCGCGTCAGGCCGCCTCGAGCGCCATCACCGCCGTCGCCGTATTCGAGATCGGAATATGGTAGTTGCTGTGCAGCCGCTGCACGCGCGGTGTGGTCGCGGCAAGCGCGCCGCGCATCGCCAGCCACATCAGCAGCTCGACGCCCTGCGTGCCGGTCTGCTCGACGAGTTCGTGGATGCTGAACCGTGTCGCCCATTCGGGGTCGGATTCGAGGCTGTCGAGGAACCGCAGATCGAAGCGCTTGTTGATGAAGCCGGCGCGTTCACCGTCGAGCTGGTGCGACAGCCCGCCCGATGCGACGACGACGACCTTGCTGTCGCTGTCCCAGCTCCGGATCGCCTCGCCCACGGCCTTGCCCATCGCGTAGACGCGCCCCGGCTTGGGCAGCGGAAACTGGACCGTGTTGATGCATACCGGGACGACCTTCACCGGGTACTCACCGTCCGGATAGAACAGCTTCATCGGCAGCGAACAGGCGTGGTCGACCAGCATCTCCTGGCAGCTCACGATGTCGAACTCCTTGTCCACCAGCGATTCGATCAGGTGCCACGACAGGTCCACGTCGCCGGCAAGCGGCGTCAGCGTCGGAATGCCCCAGCCTTCGTCGGCATTGTGGTACTCGGCAGCTGCGCCGACCGCAAAGGTCGGCATCTTGTCGAGAAAGAAGTTCAGCCCATGGTCGTTGTAGAACATGACCATGACGTCGGGCCGCGTGGCGGCGAGCCATTCGCGGATCGGCGGGAAGCCGTCGAAGAAGGGTTTCCAGTACGGTTCCTGCTGCAGCCCGCGCGCGATCGCGCCGCCGATGGCCGGGATATGGGAAGTGCCGATGCCGCCGATGAGTCTGGCCATGATGATGTGCCCCGCTTGTCTGCTCGTGTGGGTTGCGATGGCTGCGCGTTGCGATGCCTGCGCGGCGTCGTTCAGTGATTGGCCGCGCGCAGCTTCGCCTTGAACTCTTCCTTGCTCATGCCGGTCTGCTGCGCACCGATGTCCTGCATGTCGAGCCCGAAGATGCCGGCGAACTTGGCCAGGTAGTAGGCGTTGCCGCCGGCCGCGATCAGTTGCAGCACGTTGCGCGCGCGGATCGCCGCCTTCTGTCGATCGTTCAGGCCGTAGCGGTCCATGTAGGCCTCCTCGTCGGCCTGGAACGCCTGCCGATTGGCCTGCTCGTTGAACGAAAAGCACATCTTGTTCAGCGCGTAGCCTTTTCGGGCCTGCGCGCTGTCGAACAACGTGGTGCCGGGGATCTCGGGCAGGGGCGTGCTCATCGACGTTTCCTCCTTCGTGCTGTGTCCGGTGGCGGGCTCGGGCAGATGCATGCCCGGTGAATGCCGCTCCGATCCGCCCAGTTTCCGCGATTCGTTGCGGCCGATAAACCGATCGCCGATCATTCGATGCATGAGCGATTTCGATTGGTTGGATCTCGACGCGCGACTGCTGCGCATGCTCGTGGCGACCCTCGAGGCCGGCTCGGTCACCGGCGCGGCCCAGCGCCTGGGCGTTACGCAGTC
>CALLYQ010000166.1 GCA_937858875.1 uncultured Lautropia sp.
CACCGCCGATATCTTCCTTGCGCTGGGCGGGACGCTCGGCCTCGCCGTCGACTTCGGCGTCTTTCCCAATTCGGGGGAATGCACCGACGCGCTGGCGCGCGGCGAGTTCGACGTCGCCTTCGAAGCCTCCGGTGCGCCGCAGGCGCTGGTCACCTGCCTGCAGGCAGTGCGCCGCGGCGGCATCGTCGTGCAGGTCGGCACGCTGCCGGCCGACGGCATGCATCTGCCCGCCAACCAGATCATGGCGCGCGAGATCGACCTGCGCGGCTCGTTTCGCTTCGGCAACGTCTTCGAACTGGCCGTCGATGCGATCGCCGGCCGGCGCGTCGACGTACGCCCGCTGATCAGCGGCGCCTGGCCGCTGCAGCAGGCGGCCCAGGCCATCGAATCCGCGCGCGACAAGACGCGCAGCATGAAGGTGCATCTGGTAGTCGGTTGACGCCGGCTGCGCAAGCGTTCAACAGGAGGAGCAAACGTGAAACTGATCGCATCCCTGGTCGTCGTGGCTGCCGCCATCGGCGTGGCCGCGCCGGCCGCCGCCCAGACCAAGCTCAAGTGGGCGCACGTCTACGAGACTTCGGAACCCTTCCATACGCAGTCGGTCTGGGCCGCCGAGGAAATCAAGAAGCGCACGAACGGCAAGTTCGACATCACCGTCTACGCGGCCTCGTCGCTGGGCAAGGAAACCGACATCAACCAGGGGCTGCAGCTGGGCACCGTCGACATGATCATCTCGGGCCTGTCGTTCGCGGCGCGCAGCTACCCGCGCATCGGCGTCGGCTACTACCCGTTCACGTTCCGCGACGGCGACCATCTGGTGCAGGGGTCGAAGAGCGACGCGTTCCGCGAGCTCGCCGACGGCTACAAGAAGAAGAGCGGCGGCGTGCACATCACTGCGATGACCTACTACGGCGCGCGCCATACGACCTCGAACAAGCCGATCACCGATTGCGCGAGCATGAAGGGCCTGAAGATCCGCGTGCCCGACGTGCCCGCCTACATGGCGATGCCGAAGGCCTGCGGCGCGAACCCCACGCCGATCGCGTTCGCCGAGGTCTACCTGGCGCTGGACAACGGCACCGTCGATGCGCAGGAAAACCCGCTGCCGACGATCGAGGCCAAGAAGTTCTTCGAGGTCCAGAAGCACATCATCCTGACCGGCCACATCGTCGACGCGGTCGCCACCCAGGTCGCGCCGCACGTCTGGAACAAGCTCAGCGACGAAGAGAAGAAGATCTTCACCGAGGTCACGCAGGAAGCCGCCGACCGCGGCACCGCCCAGGTGCAGAAGCGCGAAGCCGAACTCGTCGACGAGTTCAAGAAGCGCGGACTCACAGTCACCGAGGTCGACCGTTCCGGGTTCCAGAAGGCGGTTCTCGAGCGGGTGCCGATGGAATCGATGGGCTACGAGAAGAAGGACTGGGACGCGATCCAGGCGCTGAAGTGAACCTAGGGAATTCCTCCCGAGCTCCCGGGACCGAGCGGGGAGCGGCAGGCGGGGGTGTCGGCGCGGGCGCTGACCGCGGCGGTCGTCCCTTCGGGCCGACTGCCCTGTGCTGCTCGCCTTGGGCTGGCGCGGCGCAACTCACTTCGCGCCCTTCGGGCGCTCCGTTCAAACAGGGCGCCGCGAGAATGAAGTACGGCGCGCGCTGCGCGCGCTTCCAGCCCAAGGCTGCGCTGCTCGGCGCCGCACACAGCGCCCGCGCCGACACCCCCGCCTGCCGCTCCTGGCGGCTTGGACGCGGTTCGGGAGGAACCCCCGGCACTTTCCGCGCTTGCTCGTCGTTCGCGCAGCTTTCGCGCGCGACGCACGCTGGCTCGTTGCCCCTCGCCTTCGCCCGCACCGAAGCCACGACACCGCGATGAGCACCAGCACACTACCCAACGAGCATGACGAAGCGCCGGTCTTCGACGAGGACGGTTTCCACGTCGTCGACGAACCGATCGACCTGTCGATCTATCGCTGGGAGGACTGGCTGACGCTGGCGATCTTCTGGATCCTCGCCTACACGGTCTTCTACCAGTTCTTCACGCGCTACGTGCTGTCGGACTCTGCCGCGTGGACCGAGGAGATCGCCCGCTACCTGCTGATCGCAGTCACCTTCCTGGGCGGCTCGATGGCCGTACGGCGCAACACGCACATCCATGTCGAGTTCCTGTACCGCTACCTGCCGGCCGGTGTCGGCCGCGCCCTGTCGACCTTCGTCGACATCGTGCGCTTCGCCTTCATGGCCTATGCGACCTGGCTCACCGTGGAACTGGTGCCGCGAATGCACAACCTGGGCATGACTGTCGTCGACATGCCGATGAGCTACGTCTATGCAGTCGTCGCGCTCGGCTTCGCGATGATGACCTTCCGGGCGGCGCAGATCGGTGTACTGCACTGGCGCAATGGCTGGAGTTCGCTCGAGCGCCCCGGCGAAGAGTACTGAACCGGCTACGAAAAGAATCCCGCTCACGATGAACAGTCTCTTTTTCGGCACTTTCCTCGCGGCGATGGGAACCGGCATCCCGATCGCCATCGCAATGGCCCTCGGCTCGCTGGTCTACATCTGGATGAGCGGCACGATCCCACCGCTGACCGTCGTACACCGGATGGTCGGCGGCGTCGACAGCTTTCCGCTGCTGGCCGTGCCCTTCTTCATCCTGGCCGGCAACCTGATGAACTCGGCCGGCATCACGAACCGGATCTACAGCTTCGCACTGAAGCTGGTCGGCTGGATGAAGGGCGGCCTGGGCCACGTCAACGTCGTCGGCTCGCTGGTCTTCGCCGGCATGTCCGGCACCGCGGTGGCCGACGCCGGCGGGCTCGGCACGATCGAGATCAAGGCCATGGAGGACCATGGCTATCCGACCGAGTTCGCCGTCGGCATCACGGCGGCCTCGGCCACGCTGGGCCCGATCATCCCGCCTTCGCTGCCGCTGGTGATCTTCGGCGTGCAGGCCAATGCCTCGATCGGCAAGCTGTTCGCCGGCGGCCTGCTGCCCGGCATCGTGATGGCCATATTCATGATGGTCATGGTCGGCTGGTACTCGCACCGCCGCGGCTACGGCTCCGACTACCGGTTCACGTGGTTCGGGCTGAGCAGCGCAACGGGCGAACTGATCGCGATCGGCGTCACGGCAGTCGCGCTGTACTACCTGTGGGGCAACGAGGAACTCGGCGGCTTCGTCAAGTTCGGGGTGCCGCTCGCCGTCATCCTGATCGCCGATCGCCTGTTGAAATTCGAGGCCTTCATGGCCTTGATGACTCCGGTGATCCTGATCGGCGGCATGTCGACCGGGCTGTTCACGCCGACCGAGGCTGCGGTTGCCGCCGCCGCGTGGTCGCTGTTCCTGGGCCTGATCTGGTATCGCACGCTGAACCTGAAGATGCTGGTCAAGGTTTCGATGGACACGATCGAGACGACTGCAACCGTGCTGTTCATCGTCGCCGCCGCGTCGATCTTCGGCTGGATCCTCACGACCACCGACGTCACGCAGTCGATCGGCCACTGGGTGCTGTCGGTCAGTTCCAGCCCCTGGATCTTCCTGCTGCTGGCCAACGCGTTCCTGCTGTTCATCGGCCTGTTCATGGAAACGATCGCGGCGATCACGATCCTCGTGCCGGTGTTCATGCCGATCGTCCATCAACTGGGCATCGATCCGGTGCATTTCGGCCTGATCATGGTGCTGAACCTGATGATCGGCTTGCTGACGCCGCCGGTGGGCATGGTGCTGTTCATCCTCGCGAAGATCTCGAAGCTTTCCTTCGAACGCACGGTGGCCGCGACGTTGCCGTGGCTGGTTCCGCTGTTCGCGACGCTGGCGCTGATCACCTACGTGCCACAGACCGTGCTCTGGCTGCCCGGGCTGATCTTCCCCGAGTGAATGTCAGGCACCGGGAACGCTCGGACAGCGAATTCGCCATGGCAAGAATCGACCGCGTCGAGATCTGGCAACTGGACCTGCCGCCGAAAGTGCCGAGGTCGGATGCGATCCAGTCCTTCGTCACGCAGGAAACGCCGATCCTGCGCCTCAGTTGCAGTGACGGCGCGCAGGGCACCGGCTACAGCTACACGATCGGCACCGGCGGCTCGTCGGTGATCCACATGCTGAATGACCACCTCGTCCCCGTGCTGCTCGGCCGGGATGCCGACGACATCGAAGCGA
>CALLYQ010000167.1 GCA_937858875.1 uncultured Lautropia sp.
GGGGGCGGACGCGTTGCCTCCGCGCGCGAATCAGCTTCGAACCGCCTCAGGCAAGCCCTTGCCGGCCTGATCGATCAATTGCTGCGAAACCGCCGCATCGCCGATGCGGTCGATCGCCAGCATCGCAAAGCGCGCGAGAAACAGCTGGGCGTCGGATTCGCCGACCCTGGTCATCGTCTTGCACAGATGCGTGTAGACGGCGTCGAGTTCACGTTCGTTCATTGTCGTGTTCCGTGTCGATTGCCTGGGCAGCCGCCCGTCATCCGAGGATCCGGTCGATCGCTGCCTTCACCTCGGCCGCGTCGGCCTCGAGCCAGCGGCCCGCGACGTGTCCGTCGGGCCGCACCAGGTACAAGGTTCCGGGCTTCGCGCCATACATCACGAACAGGCGCCCGGTGTGGTCCCTGCCATGAATTCCCGGGCGATCCGACCCGACCCGGGCGGTGATCGGCACGAGCCGGAACGGGACGCCGCGCTCGTCGAAGTCTCCTTTCAGGTTTTCGAGCGCGACAGGCAACTCGCCCGCGTCGCTGAAATGCAGCGCAGTGAAGCTCGGCGCGACGAGGTCGGTCAGATGGCCCTCGCGCGCCTGGCCGTTTTCGACGATCATCAGCGGGCACTCGGCCAGCACGGTTCCCGGCGCCGGACCGGCTTCGAAATCGGCCGAGCGCTCGGCGGCCTGGTTCAACGGCGACTGGGTGTAGGAGATCGCCGAGGTCTGCCGCGGATTGATCAGCGACGCGAGGCTCGGGTGATCGGCCGCCAGGCTCAGCACGGCCTTGCGCATCAGCGCGAACGCGAACGACGGCGGCGCCATGAACTCGGTGCTCTTCATCCCGTAGCTCAGGTTCTCGCGGGCGGCGAACACGCGCTCGTCCGAATAGCTGTCGAGCAGTTTCTCGGACGCGAGTCCCTTGACGACGAAGGCGAGCTTCCAGGCCAGGTTGTCGGCGTCGTCGATACCGGAGTTCGCGCCACGCACGCCGAAAATCGGCACCAGGTGCGCGGCGTCGCCGGTGAACAGCACGCGGCCATGGCGATAACGCTCCAGTGTCAGTGCATTGGCCTTGTAGATCGTGATCCAGATCGGTGCCCACCTGCCGCGCTCGCCCATCATCTCGAGCAGGCTCTCGACGCGCGGCAGCACGTTTTCGGGTTTCGTCGCCTCGTCCGGGTCCTCGTCGTCGCGCAACTGGTAGTCGATGCGCCAGACCTTGTCGGGTTGGCAATGCACGAGCACCGTCGAGCCAGGATTGCAACTCGGATCGAAGTAGGCGAGACGTTCGGTCGGCCGCTCGGTATCGAGCTCGATGTCGACGATCACGTAGCGGCCTTCGTAGCTGGCGCCCTGCAGTTGCAGCCCGAGCGCATCACGCACAAAGCTGCGTCCGCCATCGCAGGCGACAACCCAGTCGGCCTGCATCGTGTAGTCGCCGGCCGGGCTCGACAGGTTCAGCGTGGCTCCGTCGGCGTGCGTGTCGATGCCCACCACCTTCGTGTTCCAGCGGACATTGACCAGTTCGCTGCGCTGCTCGGCTGCGTCGAGCAGGAACTGCTCGATGGTGTACTGCGCGAGATTGACCATCGGCGGCAGCTTCTGGTTCTCGTCGTGGGGCATCCGGAAGTGCAGCACCTGCGTGTCGCGATAGAAGCTGCGCCCGCCGGTCCACGGCAGCCCGGTCTTCAGGAAACCGTCGACGGCACCGAGCCGTTCGACGATCTCGAGGCTGCGCCGGGAGATGCAGATCGCGCGGCTTCCGAAGCAAACCGAGTCGTCGGCCTCGATCAGCACCGAAGGTACGCCGAAGTTCGCCAGCCCCAGGGCGGTCGCGAAGCCGACCGGCCCGCCGCCGACGATGACGGCCGGATGGCGCCGCGCTTCGACGCCCGATCGCAACTCGGGCAACCGTGCCGGATATTTCTTCGCCGTGAACGGATACGGTTTCATCTTCACCGACCTTCTCCCTTGTACGAGCCGCACTGGCTGTAACGAGTCGACGCCTCGAGCCGAACGAGCCGGATTATAGAAATTCGAAGACCGGTCTCGACAAACCTTATCCTTGCATGCGTGGCCGAGCACACGCTCGGCATGCCGCGCTCCTTCTGAGGTTCCAGCCATGCAGAAAAGATCGACGCCTCCGACCGACGAGAACGCGCTGCGCGTGGAACTCGCCGCCTGCTACCGGATCTTCGCGCTGCTCGGATGGACCGAGCTGATCTACAACCACATCACCGTGCGGGTGCCGGGGCCGAAGCTGCACTTCCTGATCAACCCGTTCGGCCTGCGCTACGACGAGGTCACTGCGGCCAACCTCGTCAAGATCGACCTCGAAGGCAGGATCATCGGCGAATCCGAATGGCCGGTGAACCCGGCGGGCTTCACGCTGCATTCGTCGATCCATCGCGGCGTCGCCGGCGCGCACTGCGTGATGCACACGCACACCACGGCCGGCTGCGCGGTGGCCGGCAGCAAGGCCGGGCTGTCGCCCGACAACTTCTACTCGGCCCAGTTGCACGGCCGCGTCGCCTACCACGACTTCGAGGGGATCACCGTGCACGCCGACGAAGGGCCGCGCGTCGTCCGCTCGATCGGCAACGCGCAGGCGGTGATCCTGCAATCACGGCCTGCTGTCCTGGGGTGCCGACATCGCCCAGGCGTTTGCCTACCTGTGGACGCTGCAGCGCGCCTGCGAGATCCAGGTCGCCGGCGCGACACTCGGGCCGACGATGCCGGTCTCCGAGGCCATCCAGCGTCAGGCCAGCGCCGACGCGCTGCAGTTCGACCCGCGCCACGGCGGCGGGCGCGACGTCTTCGATGCACTGGTGCGACAGATCGACCGGATCGATCCGTCATATCGTGAGCTCGGTGCGCGATAAGGCAGGAATCGTTAGTCGGGAGATATCACGATGAAGATCTGCGTCTACGGAATCGGAGCCATCGGCGGCCTGATCGCAGGGCGACTGGCAGCGGCCGGGCATCAGGTCAGCGCCGTCGCGCGCGGGGCGACGCTCGAGGCTGTGCGCCGCGACGGCATCAGCGTCACGGCCGGCGCCGGCGTCGACGAACGTACGACGCGCGCCGAAATCCGTGCGGCCGAACGGCCCGCGGAGCTCGGCGAACAGGATCTGGTCATCGTGGCGGTCAAGACGCCCGGCTTGCCGGCGGTCGCGCAGAACATCGCGCCCCTGCTCGGGCCCGACACCGCAGTGCTGTCGGCGATGAACGGTGTGCCCTGGTGGTTCTTCCATGGCCTCGAGGCGGCGCCCGCGTCGATCTCGCTGGACAGCGTCGACCCGGGCGCTGTCGTTTCGTCGGCGATCGATCCGGCGCGCGTGATCGGCTGCGTCACGCATCTGTCGGCGGCGCTCGACGCGCCGGGCAAGGTCCGGCAGGTGGCCGGCAACCGGCTGATCGTCGGTGAACCGACCGGCGGCGCCCGGACCGCGCGCTGCCGCGCGACCGTGGCGGCGCTACGCGAGGCCGGCTTCGATGTCGAAGAGGCGCCGAGCATCCAGCATGAGATCTGGTTCAAGCTCTGGGGCAACATGACGGTCAACCCGATTTCGGGCTTGACCGGCGCGACCGGCGACCGGATCCTGGACGACGAACTGGTACGCGCGTTCATGTCGCGCTGCATGGTCGAAGCGGCCGAGATCGGCAACAGG
>CALLYQ010000168.1 GCA_937858875.1 uncultured Lautropia sp.
GGGCTCGCCTCGGGTAGTGCAGTTTCGGTTGCAAGCCGTTTAAGGTTGAGCGCCGCGTTCACGTCCCGATCGAGGTGCGTGCCACACTGCTGGCATGTCCACTGCCGATCGCTGAGCGCAAGCGCCGCATTCTTCCAGCCGCACGACGAGCACAACTTGCTGCTGGCATACCACCGGTCTGCAAAGACCAGTCGCGTGCCGTAGCGCAGCGTCTTGTACGCGAACTGTCGACGAATCTCGCCGAACCCCACGTCGCTGATGGCGCGGGCAAGCTTGTCGTTGGCCAGCATCCCCTTGACGTGCAAATCCTCCAGCACCACCGCTTGATTCTCGCGGCAAAGCCGGGTCGTGATCTCGTGGGTGAAATCCGCTCTGACGTGGGCGATGCGCGCGTGCAACCGCGCCAATGCCGCAGCAGACTTTCTGCGATTATTCGAGTGGAATAGCCGACCGTCCACTCGGGGCGCTTTTTTGGCCGCCTCAACCTTGCGACTTACGCGCCGGCCACGAATCCGCAGGCGCCGAAGCGCGGCTTTCAGTGGCTTTGGCGCGGCTATCGACTCGCCTGTTGACAGGGTGGCGGCCGCTTTGAGCCCCAGATCGACGCCGACCGTGTCGTGAGCAGTGCGCCTGAGAAGTGCCTGATGCTCGGGGACATCGACCTGAACCGCGACGAACCAGCGGCCAGCGATCCGGGAAACGGTTGCGCCGACAATCTTGCCGTCGAAGCGCAGCGCCTCGGTCATGGCAACGCTGCCGACCTTGGGCAGCCGGATGTACCTGCCCTCGATGCTGAACTTGTCGTTGGCGACGTAGAAGCTGTCGCGGCAGCGCCCCTTCTTCTTGAAGCGCGGAGCGTGCGCCTTCTTGCCTGCCTTCAGGTCGGCGAAGAAGCGGCTCCACGCTTTTCCCAAGTGCGCGAACGGCTGCGCGTGGCTGTCGCGGTGCATGTCCTCGAGCCACGGGAACTCGGCATACTTGATGGCGTTGAACTGCTTCTTGAGCGCCATCGCGTTCGGAGTCTGCCCGGCGGCGTGCAGCCGGTTCCACTCGGCCAGCGCCCAATTCCATACGAAACGAGCCGTGCCGGCTGCACGCTCGAAAAACCCGGCCTGCTCGGGCGTCGGGCAAAGCTGGATTCTGTGCGTCAGGTACATTTCGAGTCCGATTTCAACACTTCGCCCAGCTTCTTGCGGTAGTTTCGCAGGCCATATAAACGGCTCGAAAAGCAATGCATGATGGTCATTCTCTGGCGCTGTCCTGCCCGATCAACACGGCGCGCAGTGCCTTCGCGTCACGCCATTTCGATGTGCTGCTGCGACATGCAAAGCGGCTCGCAACCGCTTTCACCGAGGTCGATCGACTCAACTGACTCAACTGACTCGACAGCCGCTGGCTCCGCCGGGTCGGCGGCAACCCCCGGCTCGGCGTCTCCCACCGCCTCGGGCGTCGAAGCGGTGGGCGCTTCGGCGGGTTCTGCTGCGACCGCCGCGCCGGGCTTTACTGCGACCCGCTCGCCCGCCTGTCGCTTCCGCATACCGCGCCGGTCGTACCGGATCGCCTTCGGCACCGCCCCCGCGTAGGCGAATCCGTTGACCGCCAATAGCGCGTCGATCAACTCGCCCCGCTTGAGGGTCCTGGCCTTCGCGTAGGCCTTCGCCCCCATGGCAGCGACGAGACCGACTTCCTTGGCGAGCCCATCCAGATGCGCGACGGTGAGCATGTCCATGTATTCGCGGTCGAGCGTGTAGTGCCGGCGCTCGTCCACTTCGAGATAGTCGAGCACCAGCACAAGCTCGGGATCGGTGAGCGCGTAAACGACGCTCGCCCCGATCGCATGCAGGGCGCGCCCCACGCCAGCGGGCTCGGCCTGGTCGATCGCGCTGAGGGCCTGAGCGATGTTCGCGCCGGCCGCGCTGGTGCCCAGCAGGTGCCTGGAGACGCCGTTGAAGCGGTCCTGATCCATCCGACGCAGCGCGCCGCCAAGGGCGAAGCTCACCAAAATCCGGGGGTTGCGCTGCGAATCGCCCATCAGCGCGTTGGCCGCCCACTTCTTCCAAAGGGCGCGCCGGTACTCCACCACCCTCGGCGGCAGGGATAGCGAACCGCCCGTCGATGCGGTTTTCGCAGCCTGCTGCGTCCAGGGCGTCGCAGCCTGTGCCGGCGTGGCCGTGGCACCGCGCGCCTTGTCGGCCTTGCGCCTCGCGGCGACATGCCTGGAATGGCAGGCCGCATCGAAGCACAGCGACTCGGACACGTCGCCGATGGATCCCGGTACGGCGGAGATCGAACACCCGAAGTTCGCACAAGTTTGACACTCGGCGTGCTGTTGCGCGCCCACGCCGAGGGCGCCGCCGGGCGCCACCACCAGCGGCAGGAATCCGTCGCCGGCCTTGACGATCCGGACCGTCTGGAAGCGGCCCTTCAACGGCTCGGCCTTCGCCTCGATGGCCGCCAGCGTCAGTGCCTCGAAATGCGTCGGGTGCTGGCAGAAGCCGTCGCCCAGCGACTCGTCGAACAGCGCGGCCTGTCGCGCGGAATTGTGCGGACAGCCCGCGCATTGCGTGGTGTCGAAACAGGCATCGACGAGACGCTTCGCATACTGTCCGAGCTGGGCGCGCAGCGCCTCCACCGTGACGGCATGCTCGAGAATCCGGGCGAGCACCTGGTCCTGACGGCCCTGTTCCAGACCCGCCAGCAATTCCGCGTGCCCGAGCTTGATGCGCCGCTCCACAAGCGCGTCCTGTACGACCTTCGAGCAGCTCAGAAGCAGCAGACGTCGTTCCAGCAGGTCCAGCGTCCAACCCAGTTGCGCGGCGACCTCGTGCCTGTCGTTCTTGCAGAACTGCAGCAGGTTCGCCGCCCCGCGGGCCTGTTCGATGTCGCTCGGATCGTCGCGATAATAATTCTCGACGATGCCGAGCGCCCGCACTTCGGCATCGGTCGCCTCGGTGATGACCACCGGCATGTCGTAGTCGTCGCCGTAGACTTCCTTCGCGCAGCGCCAGCGCCGCTCGCCGGCGATGATTTCCCACCGGCCATCCTCGGTCGGGTGGGGACGTACCTGAATCGGCTGGCGCACGCCGTTGGCCGCCCGCAGGCCGTCGCGCAATTCCGCCATTTTGCGCGGATCGTAATAGGTCCGGTGATTCGGACCGGGAACGATCAGGCCGACCTTGAGGGTCGCCTGCGCCGGTAGCTCATTGTGGCTGTCCATCGGAATCTCCGTTGGGGGACAACCCATGTTCCCGCCGAAAGGGCCGCCATCAAGGGCGCCGTCAATTAACTTGCCCGGTCGGTTTCGCTTGCAGGCGCTCGCCAGCGGTGATGAAATCGCTTTGCATCACCCCTGCCGCGCGTCGCGCGGTGTAACAGTCGGCTCTGCCTGACTGGCGTTGCGGTCGTAACCCGCCTGCCCGGACACAATTCGATCCGGACATCTTTCGGGGCCTCCTTTCCGGTGGCCCCATCCGGCCGGACCTACCGGCTCACCTCCGGGCTTCGTGCGCCCTGGCCTTGCGCCCGACGCCACGATCCGCCTTTCCATCGATATCGCACGTAGAGCGCGCGCACGTTGCACGTCCGCTTCGGGCGTGATTGCGCGCCCGTTTGCCTGCGTGCTGCACCGGCGACAGCCGGGGCATTCACAGGAGCAATCCATGTTCAGCGAGTACGTGACGATCGGAGCCGCGCCCGGCGAAGAGCGCTGCGCTCAACTCGGAAGCGACGACTACGAGGCCGACTCCCGCGTCGAATGCACGGTGTTCAAGCGGATGCTCGAACGGCTCTTCCCCACGGATGGCACCGCCATCCGCTATCAAGTGCGGAAATTCCCGCACGACTTCGGTTCCTACCGCGAGGTCGTGATCTGTGCCCCAGAAGGCACGCCCGGATTCCTGGTGAAAGCCACCGAAGTCGAACACAACGTCCCCGTCCAGTGGGACGCGATCGCTCGCTATGAGCTGTGCTGGTACGCAACCCGCGCCAGCTTCATCGAGGCAGTGCGATCCGGTCGCATGGACTTCTCCGAAGTCCCCGCACTGCTGCTGCCCACGACACCGCCGAAGGTGCCGGCCGATCGTTCGCTTGCTGAACTTCTCGAGCAGTTCCCGCTCGCCTTCACACGCGAACCGGCCCCTCGAGGCTGACCCATCGAACGAGCGCGGCGCGGCCTTGAAGCCGCTCGCGCTCGCGTCCCACTCAGGAGGTTTCATGTATCCGAACCCGAATACGTTCTTCGACGAGGTCACACGAATCGTGGTGCGCCTACCGGACGACGTTTCACCCAATCCGGGCGCAACGAGATTCGTTGCCATTGCTGAAGAGAAGCTCGGTGACGTCTGCTGCCCCCCGATCCTGCTGGATGACGCCCTGCCCGACGCGTTCATGTCGGGCTACGAGCTGGTCGACCGCTTGTGCATGGGTCGCGCGCAGCGAGTCGTTGACGGCGCGATCCGGGTGGCCGGGTCCGTCGTGACCCCGGAAGGCTACCTGCGGCTGTGGCGCATGGCCCGGGATGAGGCCGTCGAACTGCGGGCCCTCGAAAGAGGGTATGCCATCTCCCTGACCTTCTCGCTGCAAGGCAAGCTCGCGATGATCCAGGCAGCCGCTGCGGGCCGGCTCGGTGGCAACGAGGTGTACCGCGAGTTCTTTCGCATCTTCCAGGACTGCATCGACGTCGACGCCTCAGGCTGGGTCTCGATCGAATCGGGAGATCTGAACAGGGAGGGCGCCGCACAACTGGTTTACGCGATGGCCGAAATGCTGCCGCGACGGGCGCTGGCAGCCGTCAGGTTGAAGGCAAGGCATCTGGCCAACCCACGCCACCTGCACGGCGTGGAACCGCTGGCGTTTGTCGAGAAGGTGTGAAATGTCGTATCGCATCGAGTACGCATGGAAGGCGTTTGTCGAGGAACTGCCGGTGAAGGTGAAGCCGCGCAGGTATGTTGTCTGCACTCTGGGCGGCGACAACAACACCCTGCACGGCAACGACAGCCAACCCACCCGCTGCTGGGAGGTCGGTATGCTCGGCGACGAGTCCGCCGTGATCAAGCGCGCCGTGTTCATTGGCAGAACCTGCGAGAGCGGCGAACTGAAGCCGTATGGCCGCGCGATGTCCCCAGAGGGGTACATCCGGATCATCCGCCGCGCCCTGGCAGCCGCCGTGCCGGTCTCCGACGACGCGTATTGGTATCCGGCCGTTAGTGTCTCGCCGGATTCGCCGCTGGTCGGCATGGCAATGCGAATGGCCCTGACCGTGACGCCGTACCGTGAATACGGCCAGGACCGCGTTCGCGTGGAGTTCGACGGCGCGAGCCGCCTGACCGTGTTCGACTTCGCATCGGCGTTCCCCGAGCTGCAGGCCTGGTGCCTGGCCAAGGCTTCCATTCGGAACGCTCACTGATCTCACTCGAGCCGCAGCGGCCTTCACGGCGCCGTGGCTCGAGCGGATCAAAGTCGGCATGGACGTGGGCGCGTGTCATACCCTTGTGCGAGGCTCAAAATCCGTGTCATCCAGCGCCGCGCACGGCCTGCGCGACGAGGAGTACCTGCGGCTGAAGATCCTCACCTGCATGAAACCGAAGCTCTGAAGTCCTCCGAAATCACCCACACTCTTCCACGAAGAGCCTCCATTGATTACGGCAATGCCATCCGGAGCACCACCCGTGCCGGGCTCTCGCGCGCCAACGTCCTCGGCGCTAAGGTCAGCGAACGACACGCGGCTCACCATCGCAAGGGCTGGGCGCGTCACGCATATTGGATGCGGATGTGCAGGTCCATCAGCGCACGCAGAGCGAGGTTCGTCGATGAGGGGCCGACTGGTGGCGCCGGCTAACTTGGCGGCGGCGCGGCCGAAGACGACGATGGCCTTGCGGTCGTTCACATGCCGCGACATGTAGAGCAGTCCGTCTACCTTCTGTGGGTGCCGATGCAGGGCCAATCCCCAGGCCTGCGGGATGTCGTAGGGCACGACGGTGGAGAGCTCGGAACTCCCAAGGAGTGCCTTCAGCGCGGGGCCGGCGAGATCCGCGAGAACGAGCGACGCTGTGCCCGAAAACCGAATCACGTGGCGCTCCAGCACCTCGGTCTCGGCGATGTGAAAGCCGTTGCGCATGGGCGCCTCGTCGTGCAGCAGCGTCTCGGCGATCGCGACCGTAAGGTCGGTTGCCAGGTAGCAGGTGCCATAACCCGATCGCGGCGATTTTCGAGGATCGTCGAAGCGACTGTTCGCGCCGCGTCCGAAGTGAGGTTCGCCGGTGAGATAGTGGCTCACCCGCACCAGTTCGTTCACCGGCACGGTGTCTGTGTGCAGCGTCTGACGAGGAAGGCTGGCTGCGGGCTTGCGCAGTGTCGACAAGACTCAGCTCAGCGCTCGACGAAGCCGCGCGCCGTGGCACGGACATCCGCGTACTTGCCCCGCGCAAGGGCCTGAAGCGGCGTGAGATTGCCGAGCGAGCCTTTGCCGTTCAGGAAAAACTGCAACTTGCTTGGCCCCGGCAGGTCGCCCAAGGCCTTCGTGACCTGTTCGAGCTGGCGCCGCTCGAGCGTGCTGTCCAGGTAGAACGCGGGAAAGTATTGTGCGCCGTCCACGTCGATGTAAAACAGGCGCCTGGCACCCAGGGCTTTGCTGACGGCCTGCTTGGTGACGCCTCGTGCCTCGGCGAACCGGCTCGACGACAACAATTCGCCTCGCGCGACCATCGCACGCATGTTTTCCTTGGCGGCATCGTGACCGGGCAACTCGAAGGCTTTTGGGGGCTCGATGTCGTAGGAAACCCGAAAATCGGCGCCAACTTGTTCGACGATAACCTGAGCACCGTGTTGCTTGGCCTTGCGCTGGAACTGGGCGATCAGGCTCGATAGTTCGCTCGACTTGCCGCCAGGCGGGCGCAACTCGAGGGTAAAGCGCTGCAGCGAGTGGCCTGCGACGCGCGACACTCGCTCGAGGGCGTTCATGAACTCCAACGGCAGCGCATCCGCAGCGCGCGACTGAGGCGCGACCGGCCGCCCCTTGCTATGAGCCGTAGCTGTGGACATGCCGAGACCTCCTGTAAGCAATCCCCAGTGTACTCGGACCGGTCAACCAAATCAACCAGAATTCTGTACTGCCGTACGCGTCCACGATCCCCTTCTTGAACGCGGCGCGCTGATCGCCGATCGTTGATTCCTCTTTTCTTCGTTGGAGGAATTCAAATGGAACGGGTGGACGAGTCGCGCCGAGCGAGGCACAGCCGATATCGCCGGCAATCGTCGAGCCGGCGCCGGCGTTGCGCCAGCGTATCGACCCACGCAACGGCGAGCCGCTGACACGCACGATGCGTCGTTCTGGCGTGAGTACGACACCAAGCGAGGCCGCCGCGGCGAATCGATCTGCGCGTACTGTGCGGCTCACGGCCTGGCGCCGTCGACGTTCCGGCGCTGGGTCGCACGGTTCGATGCGCAGGCCGACGGATCTGCGCCGGGATCCGGCGCGCTCGCCATGAACCGTACGGCGTTCTTGGCGGTATCGATCCGCGAGGGTTCGGGCGCCGGCGTCGAGGCGAGCATCGAGGCCGTGCTCACTGTACGGCAACATTGCAGCAGCAAGGCGGCCGCCGCCTTGCTGCTTCGCTCACTCGGCCGCCTCGGCCATCGCATCGAGGTCGATCACCAGATCGGCCATTTCAGTGAGCGCCGGCGTCTGCGATACGAAGTACTCCCGCTCGTAGCCGCCAAGCCGCAGCACCTCCCGCTTCATATCCATGAACATGCGCTTGTGTGCCGGGTCGAGCGGCCCGTCGGCCTCGTCGCAGAACAGCGTCCCGAAGCGCCGGCCCGTGTTCTCCGACAGGTACAGGGCAATCGCACGGGTCAGGCACTCGTTGATCCAGACGCGCTCGCCACCGCTGACCAGCCGCAGGCTCTTCGATTCGTCGCGTACACCGTCGTGAACGACGATCTCGAAGGTTTCCCGCTGTTCGCCCTTGGCCGTCGCCGTCTGCGTGCAAACCTCCACTGTGAAGCGCGGCCCGTAGCTCGCCAGCAGCAGGTCGTTCGCCAGGGCGGCCAGCGTCGGTCCGGCGTCATCGATCTCCAGCGCGATCACGCCGTCGTTGCTCAACCCCTTCGCCAGTAGATTCCAGTACCCCAGTTCTGCTTCCACCGCCCCGGTCTGCTTCTCGGCTGCGGAAAATCGCGTGACGATCTGCGCGAGCTGCTGGCGTGCGACCTGCTCGCGCTCGACCAACCGCAGGGCCTGCTGTTCCGCGGCCTCCTCAACATCGAGCTGCGCGCGGGCCTGCCGAACGGCTGCAGCGGCCCGCGCCACCGAAGTCGTATCGAACGTCGGAATCGCCGCGAGCTCATCGCCCAGCCGCGCATCCTCGCGTGCCGCACGCAGCAACGCCTGAGCCGTCTCGGCGCGCTGCTTCTGGCGCTCGCCGGCCAGTTGCGCTGCCTCGGCGGTTTCGTCTTCCGCATGCGTCTGCTCGCCATGATCGAGCATCTCCAGTTCTGCGAGCGCCGCTTCCAACAACCGGCCCGCCTGGGCCACTTCGCCTGCCCGCGCTGCCAGCAGCCCGTAGTGCTTCGCCCGACTGCGCGAGAGATTCAGTGTCCGAAGGGCGGCTGCCTCGGCGCCGTCCGCACCCCGCAGCTTCAGCAGCTCGCCGTTTGCCTGCTGCGCTTGATCCCGAACCTGCCGGCGGCGCTCGGCCAACTGGCCCACGGCCGCATCGACCGACAGGCGTAACGCCTTCGCTTCGTTCGAGTCGCCCAGCAACTGGCAACGCCCCTGCAGGTCGGTGCCCGCGCAAGGCACGGCGTCGGCCAGCCCCAGCCGGCGCGTGAGATCCTGCTGGCGCAGCGCCACCTGTCCGGCCTCGCGCTCGACGGCTTCGAGCTCGCGTCGAAGTGCGAGCACACGCGATTCGACCTCAGAACGCTCGCGCACCGCTTCTATGGCGCGTGCCATGCGTTGCTGGCGCAGTTCGGCGATCTGCTCGGTCAGTTGAACCCGGCGCTGCGCCCGGCTCACCCGCGCGGCATCGCTCGCGCTGCGGCGCGCCCCTTCAATCTGCCGTTGCAGGGCGGACTTCCGCTGTGCGGTGCGCGTGCGGCGATCCGCGATGCGCTGCTGCAGCCGGCTTTCACGCTGGCCAACATCACGCAACGCTGCCTCCACACGCGCCGCATCGGCCTTTGCGTTCTCGGCGAGGCGCGCGCGCTGACGATGCAGATCCTGACGCCGAGCCGTGTTCGCCGACTCGGCCTCGGCCCTGGCCTGCGCCTGTGCGAGTTGCTTCTGGGCGTAGCCAAGTCCCGCCGCCCGCGCGGCCTTGCGCTGCGAAGCCTGCATGGCGCGCTGCCCGGCGCCCGCAAGCCCGGCCACATCGCGCTCGGCCGCCTGCAGCTCGTCGGCGACCTTGCCGACTTCCTGCCGCATGACGCTCAGCCCGGCCTTGAGCTGGCGCACTACGTCGGCCGCACGCGCACCTTCCTCACGGATGCGTTCGAGCCCCAGAAGATCGGCCAGAAGCGACTTGATCTCCGAGTTGCGATAGGCCGACAGCGAACGCTTGCCCTGCGCCGAGAAAACCGACGTGAAGAAGGTCTCGGCCGGACCAAGGATGGCGGCGACCAGCCGCTCGTAGGTTTCGACCTTGCCGTCGGCCACGCAGCCGTCATCCAGCCGGGCAGGGTGCCACGTGCCGACTGGGTCCAGCTCGAACAGGTATGCCTCGGTGCGCCG
>CALLYQ010000169.1 GCA_937858875.1 uncultured Lautropia sp.
TCAACTTGACGCTGCGCCTGCGTGAGTTGCCCGCGCGCCGCTTGCGCTTGCGCAAGCGGCCCAGCGCCTCGTTGGCAGCGATGCGTACCAGCCAGGTCGACAGCGCAGCATCGGCGCGAAAGTCGCCGATCGCGCGCCAGGCATGCAGCCATGCCTCCTGGCAGGCGTCTTCGGCTTCGGCGTCGTCGCCGAGGATGCTGCGTGCGGTCCGGTACAGCTTGCGGTTGTACCGGCGCATCAGCGCGGCCAGCGCGGATCGGTCGCCGGCGGCGATGCGCTGCGCGAGTTCCTTGTCCGGAGCGTCCGAATCAGCGGCTGGTGCGATGGCTGGTTGCGCCTGCATCCCGGTTCTCCGTTCGTGTCGGTATTGCCACATTGGATGGCGAAAGCGCGTCGAAAGTTCCCGTACTCGACTTCTGCGAAGCGGCAACCGACGAACGCAGCCCACGTGGGCCCACTTCGCCGATAGAATCGCGCAGTGCCGCGATGCTGTAACGAGGCGGCGCGCGATGTCCACGCTTCCGAACACACACATGGCAACTGCAAAGAACCCCGCGAAAACCACTCCCGCCAAGAAGGCGGCCAAGTCCGCAGCCACGAAGGCGCCCGCCAGGGCTGCTCCGGCCAGGAAGGCCGGCGGCGCCTCGGCGGCGACCGAGATCCGTCCGGTCAAGGAGACCTTCACGAAGAGCTCGTTGACCGCGCACCTGGCCGCCCAGTCCGGCGTCGAGCCCAAATCCGTGAAGGCCGTCATGGCCGCGCTCGAAGCCACGATGCTCGGTGCGATGCACAAGCGCGGTGTCGGCGAGTTCACGCTGCCGGGCCTGCTGAAGATCGGCGTCCAGAAGGTGCCGGCCAAGAAAAAGCGCATCGGCAAGGATCCGTTCACTGGTGTCGAGCGCGAATTTGCTGCGAAGCCCGCGACCGTGCGCATCAAGCCGCGCGCGATGAAGAAGCTCAAGGACGCAGCGTTGTGAGCGCGCTGTAAGCGGAGTCAGCTCCTTTCGCGCAACGGCGGACTCGCTCGCGGGTGCGCCGGGCGGCGTTGTTTCTCGACACGCGGCGCTTGCATGTGCGTCGCGACGGGCATAGACTCGGGCAATCATGCTGCACCGCATCGCGTTCTACTTCTTTTACTTTTTCGGCTTTTTCCGCCCGCGGCGGGACGAGTCGGGAGCGCGTTCGTAGAGCAACAGGAACCGAGTCCGATGAAAACCGCCGGCGCATACCCGGCGGTTTTTTTTCGCCCGGCGCCTGCATCCCGCCAACCGAGAACGCACGAGAGCCGAAATGACGCTGACCACCGACGACCTGAGAATCCGCGAGATCAAGGAACTCGCTCCTCCTTCGCACCTGCTGCGCGAATTCGCGATCAGCGACCCGGCTGCGTCGACGACCTTCAACTCGCGCCAGGCGATCCACCGCATCCTCCACTCGATGGACGATCGTCTGCTGGTGATCATCGGGCCGTGCTCGATCCACGACACGAAGGCGGCGATCGAATACGCGCACCGCTTGCAGCCGGTACGCGAACGGCTCAAGGGCGAACTCGAGATCGTCATGCGCGTGTACTTCGAGAAGCCGCGCACGACCGTCGGCTGGAAGGGGTTGATCAACGACCCGGATCTCGACAACAGCTTCAACATCAACAAGGGCCTGCGCACCGCGCGTTCGCTGCTGCTCGAGATCAACGAGATCGGCCTGCCTTGCGGCACCGAATTCCTCGACATGATCACGCCGCAGTACATCGCCGACCTGATCGCCTGGGGCGCGATCGGCGCCCGGACCACCGAATCGCAGGTGCACCGCGAGCTGGCTTCGGGGCTGTCGTGCCCGGTCGGCTTCAAGAACGGCACCGACGGCAACCTCAGGATCGCGCTCGACGCGATCAAGGCCGCTTCGCAGCCGCATCATTTCCTGTCGGTGACCAAGGGCGGCCACTCGGCGATCGTGTCGACCAATGGCAACGAGGACTGCCACGTGATCCTGCGCGGCGGCAAGACGCCGAACTTCGATGCCGCCAGCGTCGATGCAGCCTGCCGTGAAGCGGCCGGGGCGGCGCTGGCCTGCCGGCTGATGATCGACGCCAGCCACGGCAACAGCCAGAAGAAGCCGGAGAACCAGATCCCGGTCTCGCGGGAGGTCGCGCGCCAGGTCGCCGGCGGCGATTCGCGGATCTTCGGCGTGATGATCGAGAGCCATCTCGAGGGCGGACGCCAGGATCTGGTGCCGGGCAAGCCGCTCGTCTACGGCCAGAGCATCACGGACGGCTGCATCGGCTGGGACGACAGCGTCGCGACGCTCGAAACGCTGGCCGAAGGCGTCCGGCAGCGCCGCCTGGTCACCGTCGAGCAGTAGGCCGCACCGTCGCGCGCGAGGCATCGACCGTCCGTCGGGCACCGGGTAGGCGGGTCGGTCGGAAAGGCGGATTTTGGCGATATCTATCCGCTTTCGAACCCTCGGCCATCGGAGAACGACATGCATGCGCTGAACGCCGGCGAGACCGCCGACAGCCCGACGGCTGTGGACGCGGGCCGACGTACGCCGCACGAGCGGCTCACCGCACTCGGCATCAAGCCGAGCGGTCGCGCCAACGACTACACCGCCGAGATCCACGAGCTGATGACGCGCACCCCGCTGTTCTCGGGGCTCGACGTCGACGAGACCCGCAAGCTCGGTTCCTTCATGTACGTCTATGAAACGCCGCCCGGCGTCACGCTGATCAACGAGGGTGAGGTCGGCGATTTCATGATGTTGCTGATGCACGGCATGGTCGACGTGCTGCGTCGCAACCGCTACAACTACCCGTCGCGGATCGCCGTCGCCCAGGCAGGCCACGCGCTCGGCGAAATGTCGATGTTCGACGGCGAACCGCGCTTCGCCTCGTGCGTCACGCTCGAGAACTGCCGGATCGCCGTGCTGTCGCGCGACGCGCTGATGCTGGTGCTCGCCGAGGAGCCGGCGCTCGGCAACAAGATCCTGTTCAAGCTGGTCCAGTTTCTGTCCGATCGCTTGCGGCA
>CALLYQ010000170.1 GCA_937858875.1 uncultured Lautropia sp.
GATCGAACTCGGCCAGGCGAGCGTCGCCGTCGACGTGCTCGAGGCATTGGCCCGTCGCCAGCCGCAAGGATCGCGCGACTGGGGCGAGGCCAAGGGCCTGCTCGGACGCGCATGGAAGCAGATCTTCATCGACGCCGGCGACAAGTCGAGCGGCCACGCCCATGCCGCACTGCTCGCCGCCATCACGGCCTATCGCGAGGCCTGCGAGGCGAGCCCCGACAACACCTGGCAAGGGGTGAATCTGCTGGCACTGCTGTATCGGGGGCGGCAGATGGGGCTGCAGCTGGCCGTCGAATACGGGATCAAGGGGCTGGCGCGCGGCCTCGTGGACACGCTCGAGCAGACGCCGGCGCATGATCGCGACGAGTGGTTCGCCGCAACGCTGGCCGAAGCCGCGATGGGCCTTGGCGACTGGAACGAAGCCGAACGCTACCTGCGCGACTATGTCGGCCGCGAGGACCTGCCGGCTTTCGCGATCGCCAGCACGCTGCGCCAGTTCAGCGAAGTCTGGGGTCTCGGCCAGATCGAACGCGGGCGCACGCTGATCGACATCCTGCGGGCGCGGCAACTTCGAGTTCCCGATGCCGAAATAAGCCTGGCCCCGGAAGAGGTACGCCGGCTGCAGTCGACGCCGCCTCCGAGCACCTCGCAACTCGAAGCGCTGCTCGGCAAGGAAGGACCCCGGACCTACCGCTGGTGGATGGCCGGCATCCACAGTGCGCGCTCGGTCGCCTCGATCTGGCGACGGCTCGGCCAGCGCTGCGGCACCGGCTTCCTCGTGCGAGCCGCCGACTTCGGGCTCGAACCCGCCGACGAACTCCTGCTGCTGACGAACGAACACGTCGTGAACGAACAGGGCGTGCCCCCGGGCATTCGGCCGACCGATGCCGAGGTGGTCTTCGAGGCCGTGGAAGGCAGCCCGAAACACGCGGTGGAAGGGATCGTCTGGAGCGCGCCGCGCGACCGGCAGGACACGAGCTTGCTGCGGCTGAAGACGCAGCCGGTCGGCATCGAGCCGCTGCGCGTTGCGTCGGAACTGCCAAAGTGGCCACCGCCCGTCGACCCGAATGCCGCGGCGCCGCGGGTGTATGTCATCGGCTATCCGGGCGGGCGCGAACTGCAGTTCTCGTTCCAGGACAACGAATTGCTCGGCCACGAAGGAGCGCCGAACGGCAGACCGCCGGTTGCGACAGTCTGCCGCGTCCACTACCGGGCGCCGACCGAAGGCGGAAGCTCCGGCAGTCCGGTGTTCGACGACACGGCGTGGGAGGTGATCGCGCTGCACCACCTCGGCGGCCAGATCGGCATGTCGCGTTTGAACGGCGAACCCGGCACTTACGGGGCGAACGAAGGCATCGCGATCGACAGCATCGTGGCGGCAATCAGGGCAAGCCGGGATGCGTGAGGAAGAAAACCGGGACAACCAAGGGGATTCCGGAATGGGCGAACGCCGCAGATATCGCAGAAAGCCCGACCAGTTCGTCGTGGCAGTTCGGTTGAACCTCGACACCGACGGCTTCGCCTACCGCAAGTGGGGCGGCGAACAGCGCTGCAAGGCCGGCGACTGGCTCGTCGACAACGACGGCGACGTCTACACGGTGGCCGCCGACGTCTTCGAACGCACCTATCGGAACAGGGGTCCGGGCCAGTGGATCAAGACGACGCCGATCTGGGCGACGCAGGCGAGCGAGGCCGGCGAGGTCGCGACGACGGAAGGCCGTACCCGCTACGAGGCCAGCGACTATGTCGTCTCGAACAACGAGGATGGCTCCGACGCCTACGCGATCAGCGCGGCGAAGTTCGAGCAGACGTACGAGCCCGACGACTGAGCGGCGCTACAGCCTCGCGAGTTGCTCGACCACGAATTCGAAAGGCTTGCGCTTCGACGCCGGCATCTGGCCGATGTGGCGGCGCAGGTCGTCGAGCGTGCTGTTCAGCTTCCACGCGTCGGCGCCCTCCTTCTCGCCTTCCCGGGCCAGACTCCTGGCCAGCGCCAGATTGCGTTCGGCGAAAGCGAGCCCCAGCAGCGTCGGCTTCAGCCACTCGACGCCGGTGCCGCGCTCGCGTGCCCGTTCGCAAGCCAGACGCGCCACCGAGGCCGTCGCCAGCGCCTGTTTCTCGTCGCCATCGCCGGCGCGTTCGCGATACAGTGCCGGCAGGTTGCAGCTGCAGTAGTACTCATTCAGGTCGAGCCGCATGCCGCGCTCGTAGCTCTCGATGCTGCGCTCGAGCATGCGGCGATCGGGTGCGGCTTCCTTCACCGACGCGTTGTACAGCTTCTTGTACCGCCCGCCCATCAGGCCGCTGCGTTCGGGGCTGTCGCCGAACAACCGGATCAGCGTCTCGAGCGCGGCGATCGACTCGACCGGCGAGCCCAGGCAGCTGACGGCCAGCGCGCGCTGCTCGCGCGTCCACGGTTGCTCGCGGACCTGCTCGGGCAGCCGGTCGATGAACCGCAGCGACAGCGCCCAATCCCCGATCACGTCGCGCACGAATCGGTAGATCTCGGCCGCCGCGAAATCCAGGCGGATTCGTTCCGCGGGATGACCGGCGAGGAATTCGTGAGCCGCCTGGACGCGTGTGCCGGACGGCCCGTTGCGGATCGCGAGCATCTGCGCGCGCAGCGCCTCGAATTCCTCGAGCTGGTCGGCGAGCTGCTGGGCGCGCCGCGAATCCAGCGCGACCGTCGGATAGCCATCGATCAGCGTGTGCATCGGCGACCGGCCTTCGAGCGCTTCCGGAATCTGCTTCGCGAGTTGCTCGCGAATCGCCGTGGCGGCTGCGGGGCCGATCCGTTCCTCGGCAAGCGGGTACGGCACGCGCCGGATCTGCGCCAGATCGAACACCGGCTTTGCCCAGTCGGCCGCGATCAGCACGCAGTTCTTTTCGCGCGCCGCGTGTCGTACGCCGACTTCATAGTAGGCGTTGGCGTTGGCGATGCTGACGTCGGCCACGACCAGGTCCGAATAGAACAGCCGCTCGAGCATGTCCTTGACGATCACCGCGCCGGTGTCCTGGTCGGCTCGCACGGCGCGGTAGCCGAGCGACTCGAGGGCCGGTGCGATGGCCTCGTGCCACAGCGCGTCGAAGTCGACGCGCAGCGGATGCGGCGCCGTGGCGCCCGTCTCCTTGACGCCGAACGGCATGACGGCGAAGCAGATGGGGCGCAGCGCGGCGGCGTCCGGCGTCGGAGTGTTCTTGGACATCGGACCGCCCCTTCAAAGTAGTGGCACAGCCCCCGCTACACCAGCGGCATTCGTATTTCGGCCAGGCGCGCCCCGAACTCCGGTTTGCCTGCCTTGCGTGCCATATCGACGAGGAAGTCCAGTTGTTCGCGTGCCGAGCCGATTTCCTTGGTGCTCGCGCCACGTGATCGCGCATAGATGTAGCCGTCACGAATCCGATTCGCATGCTCGGTCGACAGCGTCGTTTCCTGCAGCGCAGCGGCAAGATAGCAATCGGCGGAGCCGATGGCGTCCCAGAAGCTCGGACACTCGGACAGATTGGATTCCGACTGGCGAATGCCTTCTGCAACGAGCCTTGCCACCTCGTGCGCTTCGATGCTCGGCCGTAGCTCCGAACCAAACCAGGAAGCCACTGCCTTCACGATCAGCCAGTTCGTCAATGAATAGGCGTCATTGACCCGCTTCTCGTTGACCATCAGGTGCGCCTTCCAATATTCGTCTACGCTCTCCAGCAGCGCATTCCTGCGTTCCCCATCATCTTCGAGGATCCAGGCCAACCGCTTACGCGCACTACCCAGCAGACTACGCCGTTCCGGCGTCTCGCCGAGCCTGCACAGCGCTTCGAGATCTGCAATGGCGCAGTGCATCCGCTTGATTTCCTCCGTCGGGTCCACAACTGGCTTTGCGAGCACTCTGCGCTGCGCCGCCTTGACGATGAAATTGGCGCGCTGCTCCACTGCCCGCAGCGACACTTGTGCGCGCTTCGCCCTGATCGCCGCGTCCAGAAATTCGATCGCCTCATCGAATCGCTCCAGTTCGCCAAGCGCAATGCCGGCCGCCGCGGCCACGTCGGCTCGTTTCAGCCAGTCGTCGTGCTGCTTGCGCAGCAGCCTCAGCGTTTCGTCGAGCGCCTCAGGCGCGTCCGCAGCGCCGACCGCTATCCGGCTGGATATGTTCTCGATCTCGGTGACCGCCTGTGCGGCGGAACGGAACACCGTGACCCGTACCGCCTCTGCACCCCCGACACGGGTGCGCAAGCGCCATTCCGGATCGCCGTAGCACTGGTAGGCACCCCAGGTATTCGTCGACGCGTGCTGCAGGTAAGTGACTTCACGCGCCTGTTTGACCGCGTAGCCGAAATTGTCTCCTGCAAGCAAGCGATCGTAGAACGCGGTCGCAAAGGTAAGCGCGGCCGCGTCGTCGACCGCCCAACCAGCGGCAACGACGGCGCGCACCCCCATGCGGATGAACTGCGCTGCCAGGTTGGCCGCAAGCTTGTTGCCCAGGCGCCAGGATGCATTCGCGTCTCCGCCAACCTGGCCAAGATGGCAACAGTTGATGAAAACCAGTTCGGGGACGATTCTCATCTGTTCGACGTCGCCGGGGGTCAGAAATACGCCGTCTCCGATCACCATGCCAGAAACCTTGTCCCGCTGACCCGGCAGCGTACCGGACGACTCGCGTCGCTCGGTGGATTCGGGAAGTTCCCATTCGTGAACGCCATGGGCCGCCAGATGAAGGATGCGGTATCCGGCGCCATGCAGAGCCGAGAAAACCTGCGTGCTGTTCGTGCGAATGCGCCGGGTGACGGAAAACCGGTGCCGGTCGAGAAGCGAAGCAACTTCCTGAGCCTCCGCCTGGGCCCCTGGTAGCTGCCGGAACGGAAAGCCAGCCCGGACCGGAAGCTGTGGGTCGCCTATCACCAGCACGTTGTCGGCGATGGCCGCTGCCGGGCGGTCCCTGAACTCGATCGTCTTGAACTGGCGCAACATTCCGGCAGCTACCGCCAATGGCTTTCCATCGCGGGTCCAACGATCTTCGAGCAGTTCCCAAGGATAGGCCGCCGATCTCTCGTCGAGCAGAAGCCAGACGTCCTGCTGTTCGGGTGCCAGTTCCTTGACGCGATTGGGGATCAGCATCTCGAACAAGGTTCTCGAGATCTCGGAGTCTCGTGAAGAATTCGCGATAGCCTGTTCGATGAAGCCGTCCGCTGTCCGAAGCTGGCCAGCCACCTGCATGACTTCGGCCCGGGCACGGTCGGTCATTGCGACGAAGCGCAACGCGTGGAGTTCGTTCATGTACGAGATCTCCATCCGTTCCCACCAATCCGGAGATTCCGTCGTGTCCACGCGCCGCAGGCCGCTCTGGCCTTCGTGCAGGACGAGCGGTCCCTGGAAGCCGTCTTCTTTCCGATTGACCTTCAGGACGAACATGTCCGCAAGTTCGCCGTCCTTCAAGGCGAGTTCGAGGGCATTCGCCGCCTGCGTCGCCCGATCGAGCCACAGTTCCATGAACTGAACGTCGCCGATCCAGACTCGTGACGCCAGTTGCTGATCGGCCAGCCTGCGATTGGCGGCGCCGACGCCTCCGAGAATCGAACAGACGACATTCCGAAGCGACAAGCCGCCCGCCCCGCTGCCGACCAACAGACAGGAAAGGCCGGCGGTGCGCGGCTCGCCATCGACCTTCGGCTTGAATCGGTCACTCGCGTCGTCGAGGACTGCCAGCGCGAACTCGAGCGCGGCCCGCGTCACCCCCTCCCGCAAGCTTCCCGGGCTCAGCGCATCTGGTCGGCCCAGACCGACGATGACAGCTCCGGCCGGACCAGCGAGCCGGTTCCGCTGGAGCACAACCGTACACGTGTCCTGCGCGCCGGCATACAGCCCCAGGGCCGCACGTTGGCGGAGCATGCCCTGCATGCTCCGATCGAGGTGATCCTCGGCTCCGACGATGATGTCGCCGGCGTAATGGCCGGCCAGAACCGGGTGCACCGCATAGGCAAGATTTCCATGCACGACCGATACCTGTGCCTTGTCCATCACGACGCGGCGGTCGCGAGGCCGTTGCGCAGCGCGCCCCAACAGCGTCGACAGCAGGTCCTCCCGGGAAGGATGCTGATCGACCAGGTCACGGCGAATGACGACCCGTTGTGCGCCGGACACGGATCGCCGAGCCGGCGGCGTCCTGAACAGCTTGTTCGTGTCGCCGATCAGCAGCAGTTCGAGCAGCGCATCGAAGTATTCCGGCGTTCTGCAAAGGTCTCCATGCGCCACGCCGTGCATGTACCAGGGACTGAGCTTCGGCGGAATTCCCGTTTCCCACAGCACGCTACCGTCACCGCGCGAGGAGGCCAGGAACGCGACCGAGGGCCGGCGTACGGAGAGAAGCTCGTCCCATTCCGAGTCGTCGACCCACCCGGACGGGGTCTGCTCGGCGCAGCCGGCCACGTACAGGAAGCGCTTCGGATCGAGTTCGACTGCCTTCCACTGGCGCACCTGTTGAAGCGCTGTAGCCAGGTCTTCGCGGCTTGGCTTCGACCAGAGACCCCGGGCGAACTCGTCCTGCTCCTGCAGCCTGCTCCAGACTTCCTGGCTGAAGAAATCATCGATCGCATTCGGCAGCAGTTGAAGGACGCCTGGAAAACGGGAGATCGTGCCAATCAGTCTTTCCGGACCGCTGGTCAGGTCCAGCAGGCTCAATTTCCGCAAGGTGCCCGACTGGGCCATCAACAGGCGCACGATCTCGAACGACCCACCGTTCGGCGTTCCGAGCATCAGGACTCGTGCCCCTTCGTGTGCGGTCAACCGCTTCCAGACGTCCGGACATGCGGCAACCATCGCGCGGGCGACGAGCCCGCCCATCGAATGGCCGACGATACGCACGGGCGGTCGCGGACGTTGAGCCTCGATCTCGTCGAGGGTCGCGGCAACGGATGCACCGAGGCGCTTGCCTGACTCGAGTATTCCAAGCCTCCAGTCATAGGCGAACGGCCGCACCACGTGGGTTTCGGCAAGAAAATCGATGAAGTCGGCGTAGTAGTCCTCGACCAGGCGTGTCGCGACGATCTCGCGACGCTCTCCCGCTGTGTCGAAGGGATTGGGAATCGCGAGCTGCGCCAATCCGCCCATCGCCAGCCTGGCCAGATGCAGCCAGACCTGCTCCTCGCGGTTCTCGCGTCTGACCGCGAGTTCGCTGCCCATGATTCCCGGCAGCACATAGACAACCGGCCGCGGCCCTTCGGACGGATGTTTCAACACAGCGCGCAGCTGCGGCGCCTTGCGTGGCGAGGCGCCGATCGGCAGAAACCCGGCCGTGTCTTGGTCCGAGCGCGACAATCCTGCCGCCAGCCACCGAACCGTGTTGTCGTTGCGAAAATAGCTGAAATGATCGACCTGCTCGCCCTCGGCGATCTGAAAACGCGCACCTGTCATGCGCGGCAGGCCGCCGAACATCGCCCCGGTATTCACCACGTAGTCATTCTGGTCGCGGAAGAACTTGTTGAGGGCATATTCGAAAGCGCCGCCGATCCCCCTGGGGCGCTTGTTGTCACCGGCGATGACGGTCAGATCCGCATCGACACTCAAGGCCTGCAGATTGAGCAGGCTGATCAGCGGGTTGCCGGGCATCATTGACCAGATGCCGGGCAGGGAATCGTCGCTTTCCTTGTCGGCCCCGCCTCGCACGCGTGCGATCAACGCGATCAGCATCCGGACCGGAATCGCTGGAGGAGCCACCTGTTCGATGGCCGTATCGACCGCCTTGTCCAGCAGATGTCTGTACAAGGACAACCAGAGATCCAGCTTGCGCATTGCCAGCGTCGTGCCTTCCGATGGGCACGCCACACGAACGAAGCGCGTGACCTTCAGTTCCCGCTCATGGAGCTTCTTGAGGAACTCGCAGAGCTTCTCGGGCTCCTTCTCCCAGGCGGTGCGTATGTTGGCGGGTATGCGCTCGGTGCTATTCCGGCTTGCATCGGACAACAAGCCCCGGAGCCTCTCGGGTGAAAATTCTGCCCGATCGACCAAGCCTGACAGACAGAGCAGTTCGCCGATCAGCCCGCCCCTGGAGTGGGAGACGAGGTGCAGCTCGGATTTCTCGGGAATCGCCTCGAGTAACGCAATCGCATTGTCGACCGGGCTTTCCGCCAAGGTGTGATGCTCGAATCCGTAGACGCAATCTCCGTATCGAGGCCGGAGTTGCTCGAGGAACCCCGCACCTTCCCTGTTGCCGGGCCCCCAAAGCTTTCCGAAGCTACCCTTCGTGCTGGACAGCGTGCCGTGCAGGAACAACAGCAACGGCCCGGACTTCTCCGGCAGCTCCCGGCAGGCCTCCATGGCCGGAAACCGCGGCGTAGATGAATCCGAGCGCAACGCCAGCGAATACATGCCAGTGCTGTGCCCCTCGTGCAGCCGGTCTTCGATCGCATCCGCCATTCGCTGAACCGGTTGTCCGAGCACGGCTCCTTTCGCCGCTCCCCTCGCCAGCGTGAGAGGCCATTTGACGACCCATTTACCGATCTTCGCGATGCGGTCGGAGATGGCGCCTCGCGTTGCTCCGTCGGAAGGCACCACCGGATCGATGCGCCATTCTTCCGACGGGTCGACAGCCGCGCTCCGGTCGGGTCGGCTTCCGAACAATTCGTAGAGCGTTTCAGGGAGCATGTACATGCGCGACCCGGTGGCGAACTCGACTTCGCAGACGACACCGGATGCCCCATCCGGGCCGCCCCCGTGTTCCGGATCGACGCCGCCGAGAGCGCCTGTATCGGCTTCGCCGCGCTCGTTCCCGCGTTCGGACTTCGCAACGCTAGAAGGCCCGGCCTGCCCGAACAGGATCTCGATCTCTTCGTCCTTGCCGGCTCGGGAACGCCCGACGTCGACGAGCTGCTCGAGTACGAGCTCGAAACCTGCACTGCGCAGATCCTCCCTTTCACGGGAATCGTGGGGAGGTGGAGTCGGATGTTCCGAAGTGACGTCGATCCCGGGAACCCTCAAGCGATCAGCCATCTCACGCCTCCGCGCTGCCTCTGGGATGTCATGTCGGGCACGGCATCGCCATTGTGATGCCGGGCGCATCGAAGGCGTCATCCCTTGAACGCAGGAGGGGTGAAACGCTTAAGCACATAAACCTATCCACGAGTTCTCCCACCAGTGGTGACTCCCTACGCCGATGCCCGAATATGCGCAACCGTGAGCTCGTCGTCACAGCCTCGCGGCCGCATCCTTCGCAGCTACCGGCGAGGTTTCGCCGTCTACCGCTGATAACAATGGCGGACCGCTCAAAACTCTGCGCAACTGAGTGAAGGAGCGTTTGGAATCCAGCTTCTAGTCGGCCCAACCCGCTACAGCCAGAATGCCTCCGTCACTATAGGAGTCGACTCGCTTTCTCGCCAAAACCTCGCTTCGATGCCGTGCACGGCGCGGCCGGGAACGGCAAAGCCAGGATTCACGGATAAGCCTGGCGCCAGAGAATGCTCACGGCTCGCTTTGAAGCGCGCATCCCACGTTCTGGGGGTATCGAAAGCTCAGCGATTGCGGGATCATCAATGAGGGAAAGTCTCGTCGCCCAGTCCGCCAACTCTTCGCAAAGGGCTATCCATGGCCAACGACGACATCGCGCGGCGCCAAAAACGTCTGACGCCCGGAGAACATCTAGGCGGCGAGCCAGGTACAAGCTTTTGCCTTGCAACGCACAGCCTTTTTCCTGACGGGAAGCGAATTATTTTCCGTTTGTTCAGCTCGAGCAATGCTCGTTCGCACTTGTTCTAACAACCAGTTTCCGGACCCAAAGACTTCGACGAAGAGGCACGGATATGGCGTCCTTCTACACCGACTACTACGATCACGACGCCTTTTTCAGGGCGGTTTCAAGACCGAAGCGCAACACCAGGGTTCAATGAATCGAGGTTGATGG
>CALLYQ010000171.1 GCA_937858875.1 uncultured Lautropia sp.
GGATGTCGAGTCGGGCCGCCCGGTGGAACTCGACGCGCTGGTCGGCGCCGTGCGGGAGATCGGGCGTCAGGTCGATGTACCGACGCCGAACATCGACGCGCTGTTCGGGCTCGCGCGGCTGCAGGCGCGCACGAAGAACCTTTACTAGACAAGCGAGCCGGCGCGACACCGGCACGGCAACGAGCGATCGATCGTCAGCTTGCTGCGCGGATCCAGGTTTCAAGCAGCGCCGCGATTCGATCGCTGTTCTTCTCCAGCATCATCGCGTGACCGTTGCCGTGGATGCCGTGCGCTTCGAGCCTCCAGTGCTCGGTCGTCACTCCCGCTTGCCGAAGGTAGTCGACGATGCCATGGTTATCGCGGCTCATCCACGAAGCTTCGGCGGTCACGACGAGCACCGGCACCTTCGACAGATTCACCAGCTTGCGCGCAGGCTCGGCTTGCACCAGGCAGTCCGCCAGGCCCGGGCCGGGCGCGGCTCGCGGCTCAGTGCGCAACTCGCCGGGCTCCGCAACCGGCGGATCGTAGGTCAGCGGCGCTGCCGCCAGTCCCCAGTCGAAGCGCCCGTCCGCTCGCTCCAGAAAGGGCGGGCCGAGCGGCTCGATCGCGACGATGCCCCTGACCTTGTCCGGCTTCGCGTCGGCAATCGTCCACCCGCAAGGGCCACCGGCCGAGTGGGTCATCAGTACGGCCGGGCCGATCGCCTCGAGCAGCGCGCGGCCCGCCTTCGCCGCAGCAGCATGCGAGTCGCGGAAGCTCGCGATCGCAGGCCCCCCGCCCGCCATGAATTGGTCGAGCGTCGGGTCGCCGACCTGGCCCGAGCCCGGCCATTGCGTATGCAGTCGAGCCTGTGGCCACTTGTTCGCGGCGGCAGGCGCCGTGAACATGCTGGACATGAACTCGTAGGTCGGCGCGCCGCTCATCGGGCCGAGCAGGTCAGGATGGTACGGCGCCCGCCCGTGTCCGGGGCGGTCGACGACGTAGACCGCATAGCCGCGCCGCACGAACCAGTGAGCCCAGCCTTCCCTTCCGTCGGGCGTGAACAGGTAGTCGAGTCCCTGGCCTCCCCCGCCATGGATCATCACGAGCGGCAGCGGATGCCGGAGGCGCGTCGGGATCAGGCACTCGACGTACATCTGCCCGCTTGCGCAGTGCGAATCCCCCCGTTCGACGCGGTCGATCCCAACGAAGAAACCGCAGTGGCGCGCAAGCTCGAGCGGTTCGCCGGCGCCGGCGAGCAGGGCCTGCGGAGAGAAGTCGGCGCTCATGCCTCGACCAGAGCCTCTTCGGCACGCAGCCCGGAGACCAGCGACGGCGTTTCGAGCTTGCGGGTGAACAGCGAGCGCTCGAGACGGAACGCGTCGTCGGTCGCCATCCGGCGCAACTTGCGCAGGTCTTCCTCGAGCCGGACCGGATCGCCCGAATCGTAGACGAGCCGGTTGTTCTCGCTGGCTTGCGGCGATGCGATCTCGAGAAAGACCCGGCGCCGCTCCTCGGCATAGCGGTCGAGCAGCGAGTCCTCGGCCTCGCCACGGATGACCGCCGCCAGCGCCTCGTACAACACATAGGTGTCGAAGAGGCCGGAAGTCAGGCCGAGGCCCCCGGTCGGATTCGTGGAGTGCGCAGAATCGCCCGCCAGCAAGACCCTTCCCACGCGAAAACGGCTCGCTGCGCGCTGATGCATCCGATAAGGAGAATACTGGACGAGTTCGAGGCTATCGGCGCCAGGCAGGATGTTCGCCAGCATATCGGGGATGCGGTCGGCCACGCCTTCCTCGGGCAACGACGGATCCTCGCAGTAGGTGCAGCGCCAGAGGTCGTCCTTGTCGATCTTCGCGATGATCGCGCCGTAGACATCGTCGAGCAGCATCGTCGACCTCGGATGTCCGAGCGACTCGAGATCGAAGCGAATGTTCGTGGCGACGAAACGCTTGTCCCAGGTCATCCCGTCGAAGCCGAGCCCGAGGTTCCTGCGGACCGCGCTGCGCGCGCCATCGGCGCCGATCAGCCATGCCGCGCGATAGCGCTCGACCCCGACGGGGCCGCTCGCCTCGACCGTCACACCGTCTTCGTCCTGGACCAGGCTCTCGAAGCGCGTGCTCCAGTGCAGCTCGACATTGCCCAGCCGCTCGACGTGCCGCAGCGCGATCTCGGCGAGCCGGTTCTGGCCGAGGTGGACGTTGTAGGGATGACGGACGTGACCCTTCAGGACGTCCAGCGTCCATTCGATCGACTCGCCGGTCTTGTGGACCAGGTAACGGTAGTCAGTCTTGCTGAATCCGGTTCGCATTGCATCGTCGAGCACGCCCAGCTTTTCCAGGCCTGCCAGGACCGACCAGTGGTAGACCATTGCCCGGGGCGAATCGACGATTCCGGCCTCGCTCTCGAGGATAGTGACGTTGATGCCCTCGCGGGCCAGGCCAAGCGCGCACAGCAGCCCGACCGGACCGGCGCCGACGATCAACACATCCATTTGCTTCATCGATCGCTTCCTCAAAGACCCATGCGGCCCGGCAGCCACATCGTGATCACCGGGAACGACAGCAGCAGCACGACCTTGACCAGGTCGGCCGCAACGAAAGGGGCAACTCCCCTGTACACGGTGGACAACGGCACGTCGGGAGCCAGGGCCTTGATGACGAACAGGTTCATTCCGAACGGCGGCGTGATCACGCCGATCTCGACCAGGACGACCATCATGATTCCCCACCAGATCGCGTCGTAGCCCAGGCTCGTGATGAGCCCGGCCAGAATCGGCGCCGTGATCATCATGATCGTTACCGTGTCCATCACGGTACCGAGGATGATGAAGACGACCGCGATCACCGAGACGATCGCCAGCGGCGGCCAGCCTGAACCGAGCAGCCCGTCGACGGGCGCACGCATTCGGTCAAGGTGCGCCCGTTCCTCGAAGCGACCGACGGCCAGATCATTCGCAGCGCCGCGATCGACGGCATGGGCATCCTGCTGCAGCCGCGCTACATCATTCACGGCGATCTCGTGTCCGGCCGCCTGGTTCCGGTGCTCACCGACTACACGACGTCGCCGTTGCTGATGAACATCGCCTATCCATCGCGCCGACACCTGCCGGCGAAGGTGCGGGTCTTCATCGATTTCCTGATCGACGACTTCGAGCGCCAGGACTACGAAGCGCGCTGGGCGAGCACGAAGTCGTAGCTCACGGTCACGAAAGGCTGCTCCAGCCGCGAGCCGTCGGGCGCCGCGGTGCCCGGCGCATGCTCGACGAAGTCGACGATCAGCGAATCCTTGACGCCGAACACGGCATCGGAATCCAGATAGGGATCGCCACGGACGAACAAGTGCGTGATCAGCGGCTGGTACCCGTCGCGCGTGAGCATCGTATGGATGTGCGCCGGGCGATACGGGTGCCGCCCCATCTTCATCAGCATCGCGCCGACCGGGCCGTCGGTCGGGATCGGGTAGCTGACCGGGCGGACCGTACGGAACGCATAGCGACCGTCGGCGTCGGTTCGGATCTTGGCCCGGCAAAAGCTCTCGCCGTCCGGCTTCTGAACGTCGTACAGGCCCTCCTCGCCGTCGGTCTGCCAGACGTCGATCAGAACGTCGGGCAACAGCTTGCCGCTGGTATCGCGCACGACGCCCGAAACGAAACAGGGCGTTCCGAAGACACCGTTCGTGATGTCGGCCCATTGCGGTTTTTCGGGAGCGCCCTCGACGAAGAACGGCCCGAACACCGTAGTCTCGGTGGCGCCAGCCGGAAAACGGTGGTTGATCGCGTCGACAAGCATCGACACGCCGAGCGTGTCGGACAGCAGGATGAACTCCTGGCGCTTGTCGTCGCACATCTGGCCGGTGGCGGTCAGGAATTTGATCGCTTCGAGCCACTCCGCCTCGGTCAGCTCGACCTCGCGCACGAACGCGTGCAGGTGGCGGATCAGGCTCGTCATGACGGCCTTGAATCGCGGTTCGTCGCACTGCGCAAGCCGCGCGAGCACCGCATCGGTCAGCGTGTTCTCGTCGATGTCCATGATCGTCCTGTAGAAAGATTCGGCCTGTACGCCATCCGCGGCGCCAAGGTATTCAGGGATCGAGGCCATCGAAGGCGCGACGCAACAATTCGAGGATCGCCGCTCGCTCGATGGGCTTCGGATTGAAATAGGGATTCTGTACCGCGAGATCGGCGGCGCGCTCGATACCGTCGGCGGGCATGCCGATCTCGCGCAGGCTCGTCGGGGCGCCGAGCGCCTTCGAAAGCGCCAGCAGACCGGCCGCCGCATCACCGTTGTCGAAACGCCCGAGCGCGCGGCGGATCCGGATCATGGCCTCCGGCGCCGCTTCACGGTTGTACGCCGTCGCGTAGGGCAGGATCACCGTATGCGTTTCGGCGTGAGGCAGATTGAACGTGCCGCCCAACGTATGGCACAACTTGTGGTGGATCGCCATGGCCACGCCGTTGAGCGCCGTACCCGCGAGCCAGGCGCCATAAAGCGCCTTGCCCCGCGCTGCGGCATCGCCGGTGCCGTCGGTCAGTGCCGGAAGGCTTTCCGCAAGCGCGCGGATGCCTTCCTCGGCGATCATCGAGATGATCGGATTGGCGTCGACCGCGTACAGGGACTCGACGCAGTGGGCGATCGCGTTCATGCCGGAAGGGCCGGCAATGTGCGCCGGCAGGCTCGCGACCATGTCCGGGTCGTAGACCACGGTGGCCGGCAGCACCTGGACATCACGCCCGGTCTTCTTCACGCCAGCCTCGGTCATGCCCCAGATCGCGGTCATCTCGGAGCCGGCGAAAGTGGTCGGCACGGCAATGATCGGCAGGCTCGACGTGAGCGCGATCGCCTTGCCGAGACCGATCGTCGAGCCTCCGCCAACAGCGACGCAGGCGTCGGCGCCGGCCGATGCCGCATGTTCGCGTGCGCCCTGCGCAACTTCGACCGGCACGTGCATGACCGCCTTGTCGTAGACGCCGGCCGAGCGCTCGCCGAGCCGCTCGGCAACGATCTCGGCAGTGGCCCGCTGCTCGGGCGTGCACAACACCAGCGCGCGCTTGACCCCGAGCCGCTCGACCTCCTGCGGCAATCGGGCGAGCGAGCCTTCTCCGAAAACCACCCGGCCCGGGAAGCTCGTATAGACAAACGGATTCATCGCTGTCTTCTCATCGAATTGTTCGCGGCCGCGCCGCAGCGCGCAGATGAAATGGCGACTAGCAGGCTGTCGGACTACGACCCCTGGTCATAGTCCGACAGCCTGCTACCCAGTCCCGCCCGGTTCGCCCAGCCGCGCCTTCAACAGCGCGTTCACCTGCTGCGGATTGGCCTTGCCCTTCGAGGCCTTCATGACCTGGCCGACCAGCGCGTTGAAGGCCTTGTCCCTGCCGGCGCGGTATTCGTCGATCGACTTCTGGTTGGCCGCCAGCACTTCGTCGACGATCTTCTCGATCGCGCCGGTGTCGCTGATCTGCTTGAGCCCGCGCGCCTCGATGATCCGGTCGGCAAGGTCGTCGCCTTCGGCGGGCTCGGCCCACATCGCGGCGAATACGTCGCGTGCGATCTTGCCGGAGATCGTGCCGTCGAGAATCCGGCGGATCATGCCGGCGAGCTGGACCGGCGCGACGCGGCTGTCGCCGATCTCGAGATCGTCGCGGTTCAGCGCCGCGGCGAGGTCGACCATGACCCAGTTGGCCGCGGCCTTCGCAGCAATGTTCCGGTCGCTCGGGGTGGCTGCCCCGTCCTCGGCGCTGCCCTCGCCGGCCGCTGCGGACGGCGCCAGCGCGTTCACGACCGCATCGTAGTACGCGGCCATCTCGCGACTGGCCGTCAAGGTCGCGGCGTCGTAACTGCTCAGTCCGTAGTCGTCGACGAAGCGGCGACGGATGTCGGCCGGCAGCTCGGGCAGTGCGGCACGCACCTCGGCGATCCAGTCTTCGCCGATCACCAGCGGCGGCAGGTCGGGGTCGGGAAAGTAGCGGTAGTCGTGCGCGTCTTCCTTGCTGCGCATCGAGCGGGTCTCGTCGCGATCGGGGTCGTAGAGCCGCGTTTCCTGCACGACGCGCCCGCCGTCCTCGACAAGTTCGATCTGGCGCTGCACCTCGAAGTCGATCGCACGCTCGAGGAAGCGGAACGAATTCAGGTTCTTGATCTCGCAGCGCGTGCCGTACTCGGCCTGGCCGAACGGGCGCACCGACACGTTCGCGTCGCAACGGAACGAGCCTTCCTGCATGTTGCCGTCGCAGATGCCGAGCCAGACGACCAGCGCGTGCAGCGCGCGCGCGTAGGCGACCGCCTCCTTCGCCGAACGCATGTCGGGTTCGGTAACGATCTCGAGCAGCGGCGTGCCGGCGCGGTTGAGGTCGATGCCGGTCATCCCGTGGAAGTCCTCGTGCAGCGACTTGCCGGCGTCTTCCTCGAGGTGCGCGCGCGTCAGCCGAACGAAGCGTTCGTGAACCCGGCCGCCCTGGCCGTCGGCACTTCCGCCGGCTGTGCCCTGCTTGCCCGTGGCTCCGCCGCCGACCGCATCGTCCTTCCACGCGATCGCGAGCCCGCCGCCCTGGACCACCGGGATCTCGAACTGGCTGATCTGATAGCCCTTGGGCAGGTCCGGGTAGAAGTAGTTCTTGCGCGCGAAGATCGAACGCGGCGCGATCGTCGCGCCGACCGCCAGGCCGAAGCGGATCGCGTGTTCGACCGCGGCGCGGTTGGTCACCGGCAGCACGCCGGGCAGCGCGAGGTCGATCGGGCTGGCCTGCGTGTTCGGCTCGGCACCGAAGGCCGTGGATGCGCCCGAAAAGATCTTCGATCGGGTCGCAAGTTGGGCGTGGGTCTCCAGCCCGATGACGATTTCCCACTTCATGAGGTGCCGCTCCCGGTTAGCGCGCGCAGCGTCCGGTGCGCGCATCGAACATCACCGGCCAAGTTCGCTGGATGACGGCAGGCGGCGAACAATGGCGTTCGCAGCCGGCGTGCGCCATCGTGATGCGGCGCGGATCCTGCCAGATCATCAAGCGACAGTCGCTGCCGTCGCGCGCTGCCAGTTCGACGTGCGGCCGCGATTTCGTCTGGCGAAAACCGGACTGTTCGAATCGGCAGGTGCCGTGGCGCCCGGCCGTGATCTCCCAGGACAGTGCCTGCACCTTGTTTCTCTGGACGAGCAAGCGCGCCCGCTCGCCGTAGCCGTCGTCTTCGGTTTGCACGCAATTGCCGTCGATGTCGATCGGACGGTCCGGAATCGGCTTGGGTCGCCCGCCGCCCGGCAACATGCCGCAGGACACGAGCAGCAGCACTGCCAGCGACATGCCCGCGAAGCGCACGACACGGCTGGTTCGCATGCCACGTTCGGCCGGCATGCCCGTCACTGCGCCCGGGCAGCCGCGGCCGGCTCCTCCGGGGCCGCACCCGGCGGCAAGCGCAGATGCCAGTCGGTCGCCTGCTGGAACTGGTGCGCGACATTGAGCAGCCGGGCTTCGTCGAACCAGCGGCCGATCAGCTGCATGCCGACCGGGCGCCCGCCTTCGCCGAAGCCGGCCGGCATCGACAGCGCCGGCAGCCCGGCCAGCGAGGCCGGCAGCGTGTAGATGTCGGAAAGATAGTTGCGCACCGGATCGTCGGTGCGCTCGCCGATGTTCCAGGCCACGCCCGGCGATACCGGCCCGGCGATCAGGTCGACCGAAGCGAAGGCAGCCGAATAGTCGTCGGCGATCAGCCGGCGCAGCTTCTGCGCCTGCAGGTAGTAGGCATCGTAGTACCCGTGCGACAGCACGTAGGTGCCGACCAGCACGCGCCGCTTGACCTCGGGACCGAAGCCTTCGGCGCGCGTGCGCATGTACATGCCTTCGAGATCGGCGTACTGCTCGGCGCGGTGACCGTAGCGCACGCCGTCGAATCGGCTCAGGTTGCTCGACGCCTCGGCCGGTGCGATCACGTAATAGGCAGGAATCGCGAGTTCGGTGCGCGGCAGCGAGATCTCGACCAGTTGCGCCCCGAGTTCACGCAGCTTCTCGAGCCCCGCGTCGATGGCCGCGCGCACGTCGCCCGACAGCCCGTCCCCGAGGAACTCGCGCGGCACGCCGATCCGGAGGCCCGCCAGCGGGCGTTCGAGTTCCCGGCAAAAATCCTCGTCGGGCCGCTCGGCGCTGGTCGAATCGCGCGGATCGAAGCCGGCCATCGCGCCAAGCAGCACCGCGCAGTCTTCGGCGCTGCGTGCCATCGCGGCAGCCTGGTCGAGGCTCGAAGCGAAGGCGATCATGCCGTGGCGCGACACGCGCCCGTAGGTCGGTTTCACGCCGGTGATTCCGCACATCGAGGCCGGCTGGCGCACCGAGCCGCCGGTATCGGTGGCCGTGGCCAGCGGCGAGAGACCGGCGGCGACCGCAGCGGCGGCGCCGCCCGAGGAGCCGCCGCTGATCGCGGCACGGTCCCAGGGGTTGTGCACCGCCCCGAAATACGAGTGTTCGTTCGAGCCGCCCATCGCGAACTCGTCGCAGTTGGTCTTGCCAAGGCAGACGGCGCCCGCCGCGGCCAGCCGTTCGACGACGGCGGCGTCGAACGGGCTGACGTAACTCTCGAGCATCCGCGACGCGGCCGTGGAGCGCCAGCCGCGTGTCACGAAGATGTCCTTGTGCGCGAGCGGCACGCCGAGCAGGCCCCCGCGTTCGCCACGAACCAGCCGCGCGTCGGCTTCACGGGCCTGAGACAGCGTGAGCTCGGGCTGCACGTCGATGAAGGCGTTCAGGTCGCTGGCGGCGATCCGGTCGAGATATCGCCGGGCGAGCGCTACAGCCGTGGTTTCGCCCGAATCGAGGGCCTCGCGCAGCGCGCGCAGCGACCCCGCCCCGGCATCGTGGTCGGTGGTCGGGCTCGCGCTCACTCGATGACCTTCGGAACCAGGTAGAGCCCCCGTTCGACGGCCGGAGCCACCGCCTGGCAGTCGGCCCTCCAGTTTCGCTCGCTGGCGTTGTCTTCTCTGAGCCTGAGCGCGAGATCGCCGGCATGTGTCATCGGCTCGACACCGGTGGTGTCGACCGACTGCAGGCGTGCGATCAGCCCGAATACCGCATTGAGCTGCTCGAGCGTGCGGGCGGATTCGTCGTCGTCGAGCTGGATTCGTGCAAGCCTGGCGAGGCGCTGGACGTCGGCCGGGGTGAGCGACATTCGGAAGGCGGACAGGGAGGGCGGAACGGTGCGCGACAGCGACAACACGCTGATTCGCCAAAGGATTATACGGTATCATCCCGGCACTCATTTTTCAGTGTGCGCACTGCGCTGCAGCGCCCCTGCCGACCTGCTTCGGTGCCTGCGGCCTCGACGGACATGACAGGCGCTCGGACGCGCAAGCGTCCGTACCACCCGAATCCAGAACGGAAGCAACATGCTCGGGTTTCTCCGCAAGTACTTTTCCAACGACCTTGCAATCGACCTCGGCACGGCCAACACGCTGATCTATGTACGCGGCAAGGGCATCGTGCTGAACGAGCCCTCGGTCGTCGCGATCCGCCAGGAGGGCGGGCCCAACGGCAAGCGCACGATCGCGGCCGTGGGCAGCGAAGCCAAGCAGATGCTCGGGCGCGTGCCGGGCAACATCGAGGCGATCCGCCCGATGAAAGACGGCGTGATCGCCGACTTCACCGTCACCGAGCAGATGCTCAAGCAGTTCATCAAGCTGGTGCACGAGTCTCGGCTGCTGTCGCCCAGTCCTCGGATCATCATCTGCGTTCCCTGCGGTTCCACGCAGGTCGAGCGCCGCGCGATCCGCGAATCGGCGCTCGGCGCCGGCGCCTCGCTGGTCTACCTGATCGAGGAGCCGATGGCGGCCGCGATCGGCGCCGGGCTGCCGGTGTCCGAGGCGGCGGGCTCGATGGTCGTCGACATCGGCGGCGGTACGACCGAAGTCGGCGTGATCTCGCTCGGCGGC
>CALLYQ010000172.1 GCA_937858875.1 uncultured Lautropia sp.
ATAGATGCCGAGTTGCGCGCCGCCGCCGTACTGCTTCGAACTGGTCAGTTCGAGAGACGCTTTCGTGACCTGGCGTCCGCTACGAGGCTCGAACGGGAACACGAAGAGAGCGACGTTTTGATCGCCGACCTGGATGAACTTCCGGTCGCCGAGACTCCGGTGGGTCGGGCAGGACTGGTAGGTGTCGGCGGTCGCTTCGAGGCTTGCGCGCTGCCCGTCGTCCCACTGGATATGCAGCACCGGATGGCTACTCGGGTCTTCGTCCTCTCGTGTGCTGAAATTGACGATGCCAGCCTTCCGGGACTGCGTGGTCCGGACCATCATCGCCCCCGACGGGCGCATGCCCTGGTTCCATTGGCCGGTCAACGTCGTTACATCGAATCTGACCTTCTGGGAACCGGCTTGTGGGACCTGGGCAAGCGCGAAGGCTTCTTGTCCGTACGGCTTGGCGGTGGCGTCCAGCCAGTCGCCACCGGGTTGCCGCCATTCGAGACGCCCCAAGGACGCGTAGAAGTGACAAGTCACGCCGTTGCGGCTGTCGGTCAACGGTATTTCAGCTTGTGCAAAACCGGGGAGGGCAAGGATCGTCGCAAGACCGCCGGCGCCGGCGAGGCTGGTGAGAATGCTCTGCAGGAGTCGCTTGTTCATGCTCGTACCTTAGCCCATCGAGCACGGCTGCAACACCCTGAGCGACCGTCATGAAATCGCTCAGTCGGCCTGCTTCGTGACAAGCTCGACATCGCCGTTCCGGCAAGAGCCGGTACCATTCGCGCCAGACCATGCGGATCCTCCACGTCTTCGATCATTCGATCCCGCTGCACAGCGGCTATTCGTTTCGCTCGCTCGCGATCATCCGGGCCCAGCGCAGTCTCGGTTGGGATACCTGGCACCTGACTTCGTCGAAGCACTATGGGGCCAGCGAGACGCAGGAAACGGTCGACGGCCTGCTGTTCCATCGCAGCTTTCCCGGCAGCCTGCGCCGCCTTCCCGTGTTGAACCAGTGGGACGTCGTGCGGACGCTGGTGCCGCGCGTTCGCGACCTGGTGCGCCGCGAGAAGATCGACCTGATCCATGCACATTCGCCGTGCCTGAACGGACTGGCCGCGCTGCAGGTGCGCAAGGAACTCGGGGTTCCGGTGGTCTACGAGATGCGCGCATCCTGGGAAGACGCCGCGGTCGATCACGGTACGACGACCGAGGCCAGCCTGCGCTACCGGGCGAGTCGTGCGCTCGAATCCCGGGTGCTGCGCCGCGCGGACCAAGTGACCTGCATCTGCGAGGGCCTGCGTGGCGACATTGTCGGACGCGGCGTGGATCCGGCCCGGGTGACCGTGATTCCGAACGCCGTCGACATCGGCCAGTTTGGGCTGCTCACCGGGCGCGATGCAGCACTCGAGTCTTCGCTCGGCCTGCAAGACAAGACGGTGCTCGGTTTCATCGGTTCCTTCTACGCTTACGAGGGGCTCGACCTGTTGCTCGCCGCATTGCCGGCGCTGCTCGAACAACGGCCGAATGTGCGTCTGTTGCTGGTCGGCGGCGGTCCCGAGGAGACCGCCTTGAAGGCGCAAGCGCAGGCGCTCGGCATTGCCGACAAGACGATCTTCACCGGCCGGGTGCCCCATGATCGGGTGCCGGGCTATTCGTCACTCGTCGATGCCTTCGTCTTTCCGCGCAAGTCGATGCGCCTGACGGAGTTCGTGACCCCGCTGAAGCCGCTCGAAGCGATGGCGCAGGGCCGCGTGGTGCTTGCCTCGGACGTCGGTGGCCATCGCGAGCTGATCGTGCATGGGGAGACCGGCTTCCTGTTTCGTCACGACGATGTGGACGATATCGGGCGCTGTGTTTCCCGCGCGCTTGGCGACCGGGCGGCGCTCGCTTCGGTCGTCGCGAACGGCCGCCGCTTCGTCGAGCGGGATCGGAACTGGCGTGTTTCGGTGGAGCGGTATCGGAACGTCTACGAGCGGGCGCTCGGACGCGAGGTATCGACGCAGCCGGCCGTGCAGGCCAGCGATGCGCTTCGGTAGGCGCGGACTCGGGACCTCGCCGTGCCGGGGGCGACGACGCCTGTGTCTGGCCGGCGGTGCACTGGCGCTGACATCGGGCGAGCCGGCTGCCGCAGTTCCGGGGATTTTCCTGCTGGCCGAGTCGGCGCTTGCTGACCCGGCACCGCCGGGCCGTACGATCCGGGTCGGTCCGTCGGCGGATGTCGCAGCGATTGCTGAGGCGGCAAGCGTTGCCAGGGACGGGGACACCATCGAGGTCGCAGCTGGCGTCTACAGGGCCGACGTTGCGGTCTGGACCCAGCGGGCTCTGACGATCCGCGCCTCCGGCGGGCGCGTGCGATTGATCGCCGACGACGCCCATGCCGAAGGGAAGGCGATCTGGGTGTTCCGGAACGGCGATTTCACGGTCGAGGGTTTCGATTTCGTGGGCGCGCGCGTGCCGGATCGCAACGGCGCCGGCATTCGATTCGAGCGCGGCCGATTGACCGTGCGCGACTCGCGCTTCATCGACAATCAGATGGGGCTGCTGACCGGAAACGATCCGGCTGCGGAACTGAGGATCGAGCGCTGCGAATTCAGCGGACCGCGCAACGGCGAACATTGGTACCACAACCTGTACGTCGGTTCGATCGACAGGCTGACCGTCAGCGAGAGCTGGTCGCACAGCGGACGTGCCGGCCACCTGCTCAAGTCGCGAGCCGGCGAGAACATCGTGGTCGGCAATCGTTTCGTCGATGGTCGCGACGGCAACGCGAGCTACGAGCTCGAGTTCCCCAATGGCGGGATCGCGCGCGTCGTCGACAACCTGATCGAGCAATCGGCACGTACCAGCAACCCCGCGATCGTGTCCTTCGGCGCCGAAGGCTATCGCTGGCCTGCCAACGAACTGTCGATGTCCGGAAACACCGTCGTCAATCGCTGGCACGGTCCCGCCGTCTTCGTCCGTGCGGCGCGCGGCAACGCCAGCGCCCGACTGAGCGGTAATCTCTGGGTAGGGCGTGGACGGGTCGATCTGCCGATCGCTTTCACGGACGAGGGCAGCCGGGCCATGTCCGTGAGCGACTACGATGCGTTGCGCGCGCCCGGCGCCAGGGACTCGACGGCGCGATGACGATCGGAGTCCTGTCCGTTTCGCTGCAGCCGTTCGAGGATGCGGCTGTCTCACGTGCGATGCTTTCGCTCGAACGACAGGGGTTCGGGGAATCGTTCCGTTTCGACTGGAACGATGGTCGCGTGCGGCTCCATACGGATCCGCGACAGCCGGAAGCCGTTCACTCGATGCGATCGCCGGCCGGCGTCGCCTGCTGCGTGGGTCCCCTGTGGTATCGGGGCCGCTTCGGCGAGCAGGCGCTGGCGCTTCTGCTCGAAGACGTCGGCGTGACCGGTGAGGCCGATCCGCGCATCGACGAAACCGAACTGCGCGGAAATTTCGCGCTCTTCCTGCATGTCGGCGGTCGAACCTGGCTGCTCAACGACTCGCTGGGTTTCGTGCGCGTCTACGGCAGCGCGGACGGCAGATTTCACAGCACGAGCTGGCTGGCCACCCGCGCCTACGTCGGTGATAGCGATATCGAAGAGTCGGCGGCCATCGAATACGTGCTGCTCGGCGCGACACATCATGACCGCACGGTCGCGCGCGGCGTAGGCAAGCTGCCGCTCGGGTTCGGCCTGGATCTGCATGCGCGGCGCAGATGGGCGAGGTTCCCGGACGGCATCGTCCCGGATACGGCAGGCAAACCCCGCTACGCCTCGATCGAAGCGGCCGTCGAGTCGATCGGAGAGCAACTGCGCACCAGCTTCCGCGAGATCGCCGGGGCGTTCCCGAGCCGCACGAGTGCGGCGCTGTCGGGCGGGTTCGATTCACGGCTGATCCTGGCCGCGCTGCTGGAGCAGGGCGAGCGTCCGCGACTCTTCGTCTACGGGGACGAGCAGTCCGAAGACGTGCCGATTGCCCGGGCCATCGCGCAAGGGGAGGGAATCTCCCTGAACGTCGTCGACAAGGGAGCGATGAACCGCGGTTTTGCGCAGCCCGGGCTCGAGGACCTCATGCGCAATGCGCTGTTCTTCGACGGCCTGCCGAACGACGGCATCGACGACCCCGGCGCCGACCGGCAAACGCGGCTCGAACAGAGCGCCGGTGGCTTCATCGCGCTGAACGGTGGCGGTGGCGAGATCTTTCGCAATTTCTTCCATCTGCCCGATCGCCGCTATCGCGCGCGCGACATCGTGCACGCGTTCTATCGTGGATTCGACGCAGGGGTGTTCAGGCGAGCGGGAGGTCTGCAAGACTACGAGACCGGTCTCGCACGCTCGATCGCGCGCTCTGCAGGCCTGCCCGACGTCGACGAGGCTGCCGATCTTCGGCTGACCCGCGAGCAGGTCGAGCTTGTCTACCCGTTCTTCAGGTGTCATCACTGGATGGGACTGAACAACAGTCTGTCGGTGCGCTATGGATACTTCGCGACGCCCCTTGTCGACCTGACGCTCGTGCGCCAGGCGGCTGCGCTGCCGCTTGCATGGAAACAGGCCGGACGATTCGAGAGCCGGCTGATTGCCGCTCTGCATCCCGGTGTGGCTCGTCACGACTCCGCCTATGGTTTTCGGTTCAGTGATGGCCCGGATGCGCGTGCGCGCCGGAGCGAGTGGCTGACCGGGATCCGTCCGGTGCACGTCCGGCCGTTGATCAACGCACTGCGGCGGCGGCTTCACAAGGAACGAGTATCTCCCCAGCTCGTCGCGCGTTGTCGCGCGATGCTGCCCGGGGAATGGCGGCTGGATCCGCTGCTCGATCTGGATCGCCTGCCCGCGGACGACGCCTTCGAACGCGCCTTGTCGGTCGAGGTCGTATCACGTGAGCTGTCGCCATGACCGGCTTCACGCGCACTGCGGCATTCGAGCGGTTCGATGACCATCGCAGCCTGGTCCTGCGCTGGCAGCCGAGCGCACCCGCTCGCGCGCAAGCCGTGTTCTTTCCAGCGTTCGGCGACGAGATGAACCAGTCTCGAAGGATGGTCAGGCTCGCGGCCGAGTCGCTCGCCGCGCGCGGGATCGCAGGCTGCGTGTTCGATCTGCTCGGCACCGGCGACAGCAGCGCCGATTTCAGCGAAGCCACGATCGAGGCGTGGCAGTCCGACTGCCGGCAGCTTCTCGAACGATTGGCTGGCCGGCCTCCGGTGCCGCTGGTGCTGATCGGTTGCCGGCTCGGCGTGGCGCTGGCATCGCAGGCCAGCCAGACGCTCCGGTCGCCCGCCGCGACGCTGATCGGATGGGCGCCGCTGCTGCAGGGCAAGCAGCAACTGTCCGGCATGCTGCGCGCCGACAAGATGGCGCGAATGAGTCGCCCGCAGATCGCCGGCGAGGATCCGAAGACCTGCTGGGCGGAGGGCCGGATCGCGATGCTGGGCGGCTACCCGGTATCCGCGGTGCTGGCCACCCAACTCGAGAGCTTCGACGCCAGTGCCGCACCGCGGGCCGCGCGGGCCAGCTTGTTCGAGCTGCGTGCTGCAGTCGGCGACATTGCGTTGCAACCGTCGGACGCGCTGCGCCGGCGCGCCGACGACTGGACCGCCCAAGGGACGCCGACTGAAGCGCTGGCTTTCACCGGGCCTGGTTTCTGGAATGTGGCGGATCTCGTCGATGTGCCCGCCCTGATCGAAGCC
>CALLYQ010000173.1 GCA_937858875.1 uncultured Lautropia sp.
GCTCGCCGCCGAATACAACGTCGCGGCGCGGATCGGGCCGTCGCCGTACATCGCCGCGCGCTGGATCAGCGCCGACGACGACGCCGAACTCGAGCGCTTCATGGCGCAGCACGACACGCGGATCGCGCGCGACACCGTCGACGCGCCGGCCTACCTGGCGAAGATGCTGGTCGAGCTCGACGTGGCGCGCGAGCGCTGGCCGAAGATCCGGTTCAGCGCGTTCAGGGAGTTCGGCAGCTCGACCTTCGCGAGCGTGGCGGCGGATTGAGAGCCTAAGTCGAACAGTTCCGAGGGCACGCCGGTTGATGTACAATTCAATGTACATTTGCCCTCGGGCCCGCGATGCACGACACGACCTTCACCGAACTGCGTAATCAGGCACGGCATTTCTTCGATCTGGTCGAGGCAGGCGAAGTCGTGCGGGTCTTCCGCAACGGCAAGCCCATTGCGGAGATCCATCCGATTGTCCCCGACTTGCCCTCGTGGAAGAAGCGTGCGGCGCGCCCCCTGGCAATCAAGGGGGGCACGATCAGTCAACTGATCCTCGACCAACGTGACGACTGATGCGGGTGTATTTCGACTCTTCGGCCTTCGCGAAGCGCTACATCGACGAAGCCGGCACCGTCGATGTACTGCATTGGTGCGAGCAGGCACGCGAACTCGCGATGTCGGTGATCGCATTACCCGAATTGATCTCGGCATTCTCGCGGCTCCGGCGTGAGGCCCGCATCAACGCTGATCACTATGCACAAATCAAGGGCGAGCTTCTCGGCGACATCGCCGATGCATTGATGATCGATACGACGCCACAAGTCATTCAGCACTCGATCCGTGCAATTGAGCTGCATGCCTTGCGCGGAATGGATGCGATCCATATCGGCGCTGCACTTTCCTGGCCGGCCGACGTCTTCGTGTCCGCCGATGTACGTCAATGCGATGCGGCAGAGGCACTCGGGCTTCGTGTAGCGGCGTTGTGAGCGTCTCCCTTCGGAGTCTCCCGCTGCTGGGCGGATTCCGGCCGGGGAACGTCGTATGAGCGGGCCTTAGGAAGCGCGCCTGCGGCGCCGTAAGGCAATGACCGCCTTGCTGGCTGCCGAGGCGGCGCCTACTCTCTTCCGACCCCCGGGGCCGATTCGGCCCCGGGTGCCTTCCTGCTCCGTCCGGTTCGCCCGTCCCAAACATTGGACCGCCAGGTCCGCCGACCTGGAGTCGAACAATGAACCATGCGCATAATCTGATCGGCCGAACGGTGTTCGTTGCCGGTCTGACCGCGGTTTCGGGAATCCAGGCTGCGCCAGTCGTCTTTTCCGGTTCGGGTGCCGCTGCCCAGACCGCATTCGACGAATTCACCGCCGCGATCGGCGGAGCCGCCAACCGCAGCCGGATCGGCTGGGACGGCGTGGGTCTCAACGGCACTGACGCCAATCCGGCCACGCGGACCATCGATCCGGGAACCGTCGAGATTCCGGTCGACCGGTTCCGCGCCGCCGGAGCGATCTTCGCCGAACCCTACGCGGTGAGCGGCGATGGTTTCGCCGGCGTGAACCCGGCCACCGCCGGTCAGTTCCCCGCTTTTTCGCCGGCCAACACCTTCGTCATGTTCGATTCGACCCCCGGCCAGTTCGAGGAGCGGACCATCGAGCAAACATTTGTCCTGAACGGCACCGACACGCCGGCGGCAACGCGCGGATTCGGCGCGATCTTCGTCGACGTCGAACTCGCTGGCAGCAGCATCGAATACCGCGGCGTCGATGCCGCGGGCAATCCGGTCAGCCTCGGCACCTTCGATGTTGAAACCGGCGCCAGCACCGACCCGCAGTTCCTCGGTGTGGTCTTCGGCGGCCCGATCGTCACCGAGGTCATTCTGACCGTCGGCACGAACGCCCTGTTCAGTTTCGACGGCACGAACTTTCAGTCGTTCGGTCCCGAAGATCTCGCCGCCGGAATCGACCTGGCAGCGACCGACGATTTCCTGTTCGCGACCCCCGAACCGATTCAGGCGGTTGCGGTACCGGTGCCTGCCACGTTGGCGCTGCTGCTGCCGGCATCGCTGTTGTACTTGCTCAGGCGCCGAGCTTCCGCGTCCGGGTCATGAACGTTTCCATCCGAAGCCTTTCCATCCGGGCGAGTTGACGCAGCAGCCGGATCACGCAGCGTCAGAAGAGTTCGGCCGGTAGCCCCATCAGGCAGCCGGAACCGGTCTCCACCCTGCGGCGAAGCGCTTCGATCATCGGCATCTCGCGCTCGAACCAGTAGCGGGCCAGTTCGAGCTTGCGCCGATGGAAGCGCGACTCGGGCTCGGCGCGCAGCTTCTCCAGCGAGACGGCGGCCATCCGCAGCCACATGTAGCCGCAGGAGAAGATCCCCATCATCGTCAGGAAATCGTACGACGAGGCCCCGGTGTCGTACGGCTTCCGCCCTGCAGCGGCGAACCATCGTCCGGCTGCCCGGACATGCCCGGCCGCGTCGGCGAGGACCTCGGCGTGGCCTTGCAGCTCGGGGTGCCGTCCGGGTGCGGACGCCGTCGATTCGACCCGGTGCAGGAAGTCCGCGAAAGCACGCCCGTCGTTCGACCTCAGCTTGCGCAACGCCAGATCGAGCGCCTGCACGCCGTTGGCGCCCTCGTAGAGCTGGAAGATCCGGGCGTCGCGAACCAGTTGCTCGATGCCGTTGTCGCGGATGTAGCCGTGCCCGCCCAGGATCTGCATCGCATCGTTGGCGGACTCGAACGAGCGATCGCTGAAGTACGCCTTGACGACCGGCGTGAGCAGGCTGCCCATCGCCACCCGGTCTGCCCTTTTCGTTTCGTCCGGTTCCTCGAGGAGCTGGCGCACGTACAGTCCCAGTGCGCGCGCCGCTTCGATGAACGACGCCTGTTTCAGCAGCAGGCGGCGCACGTCGGGCTGCGCAATGATCGGATCGGCAACGCCGCCGCTGCGGTCCGCAGGGTCGGCGGCTCTTCCGGCGAGCCGCTCGCGCGCATAGCCGGCCGCATGCGAATAAGCGCGCTGCGCACTGGCGACGGCCTGCAGTCCGGTGCCGAGACGGGCCGAATTCATCATCTCGAACATCCCGCTCATTCCGGCCGACGATCGATTCGACGTCTGGCCGGAACCCGTCGAGCCGCCGAGCCGCCAGCCCAGCGCATCCTCGAAGTACATCGTGCAGGTGGCGTTGCCCTTGAGCCCCATCTTGTGCTCGATGCCGCCGACGTCGACGCCATTGCGCCCGGTGCCCTCGCCCGTTGCCGGATCGATTCCGAACTTCGGAACGAGGAACAGGTTCACCGTGCCCAGGTCGTCGCGAAGCTGGCCGGCCTCGTCCGGAACCTTCGCGAGAACCAGGTGAATGACGTTGTCGGACAGATCGTGGTCGCCGCCGGAAATGAAGATCTTCGTGCCGCTGATCCGGTAGCTGCCGTCGGCCTGAGGAACCGCCCTGGTCTTCATCAGACGCAGATCAGTGCCGCAGTGCGGCTCGGTCAGGCACATCGTTCCGGTCCAGCGGCCCGCGATCATGCGCGGCACGACGTGCTCGAGCATCCAGGGCTCGCCGTTGCGGCGGATCGTCGCATGCGCGCCATTGGTCAGGCCCGAATACAGGCCGAGCGAGTTGCTGGCCGAGGCCGAGAATTCGCGCAGGGCCTGCCCGATCGCCTCGGGCAGGCCGCCGCCACCCAGCGCCTCGGGGGCCGTCGCACTGTTCCATCCGGCCTCGCACAGCGCTGCATAGCCGCTCGCATAGCCGTCCGGCGTGCTGACCTTGCCGTTCTCGAGACGGCATCCCTGCTCGTCGGCAGGTGCATCCAGCGGCGCCCACACTTCCTCGAAAAATCGCGCCGCCTGCTGAAGGACCTCACGGGTATCCTCGCGCGTCAGGTCGCCGATCGCGTGCGGCGCCTCGGGCGCGATCACGTCGTGCAGCAGGAATACGAAATCGTCGACTGGAGCTCGGTAGTTCGTAGGCATGGCGAACTACTCCCGTTCCAGGCCGATTTCGCGCGCCAGGCGCTCGAAGCGGGCGGATTCCCTGGCGAAGAAAACCGCAGCCTGCTCGAGATCCATGACGTCACCGGCAGAATTGCCGCGCTCGGCCACCCAGGACTTGAAGGCAGGGGTCCCGACGATCGCATTGGCGGCCTTGCCGATGGCATCGGCAGCCGGACCAGGCAGCTTCGACGATACGAAGAGCCCGGTCCACATCGAGTGATGCAGGCCGCGCAGGGCTTCGACTTCGTCGACCGACAGCACATCAGGAACGGCAGTGTTGCGCTTGGGTGCCAGGATGCCCAGCACCTTGATCTTTCCGGCTTGCACCGACTGGATATAGCTGGGAATCAACGGCAGGAAGGTCAGGTCGATCTGGCTGCCCATCAGGTCCTGCATGATCGGAGCGCCGCCCCGATAAGGAATGTGGTTGATCGGAATGCCCAGCTTTTTCGCGAAATCAAGGCCGACCAGATGGAACACGGAGCCGATTCCGGTGCTTCCGAAGGACACCGGCCTGGTATCCGGTTTCCTGAGAAGCTCCACCAGTTCCGTCAGGTCGTTCGCCGGGAACTCCGGGCGTGCCAGAATGGTGAGCGCTCCCTGGGTCAGGTGCGCGACCATCCGGAACTCCTCCGGCGTGTAGCGAACCTCCTTCAAGGCCAGCGGCGGCAGGACCAGCTCGTTCGGAGACGCCACCAGCATGGCCAGATTCGCCGGATCGGCATGGAGCAGGCGCTGAGCGCCAATCGAGCCGCTGGCTCCGCCCAGGTTTTCGACGATCAGCGTCTTGCCCAGGCTTTCGGCGAGACCGGGCTGGATGTGGCGGGCTGCGATGTCGAAAGAGCTTCCCGGCGGATACGGGACGATCAGCGTCGCCTGTTTTCCGGGGGACATTCGGGCATCGACGCCCTGTGATACGAGCAACGCGGCGACTGCCAGCATGCAGTTCCGGCCGAAGGCTCGGAATGAGAAAATCATCTGTCTCTCCAGTTTGTGTCGTCCAGAAGTAGAGCTTCGCAAGCGACTCCGCCACGCAGACCGGCCTGGACGACCCCTCGAGATCGAAGGTGACGACCCACGCCACTTTCACGGCGCCCTCGCCTTCGTCGGCGACGTCCGGGAGCACCGCCCGGACGCCGATCCTGGAGTCCACCGGCACCGGGCCGGTGAACCTCACGCGATCGAGGCCGTAGTTCACCCCGCGCCTTGCCCCGTCGAAGCGCACGGCCTGCGCCATCAGCATCGGAAGAAGCGAAAGCGTCAGCCGAGAAGCGCTTTCAGTTCGTCGACGGAAGAAAAGCGCTGCATGGGTCGTCCTCGAGTGGCGATGCCGTTGCCGCGCTCACTTGCCCTGGAAGTTCGCTTCGCGGCGCTCGACGAAGGACTTGATTCCCTCCTTGAAGTCCTCGCTCGCGAAGACCGTTTCGCGGATCGACGGAATCACGTCGATCGCGGCCTTCTCGCCGTGTTCGATGAAGGTCAGCGCCGCCTCCTTCGTCGCACGCAGCCCGATCGGCGCCACCTTGCAGATCTGCCGCGCGATTTCCATCGCGCGCTCGCGGTGCTTGCCGTACGGATGCACTTCCTGCACGAATCCGCAGCGATAGGCTTCCTGCGCGGAGAACTCGTCGCACAGGAACAGGTGGTACATCGCATTGCCCCAGCCGGTGCGT
>CALLYQ010000174.1 GCA_937858875.1 uncultured Lautropia sp.
AGAAGGTCGATTTCTCCAAACCCTATGCCGGGATCAGCATCGCCGTCTATGGCGACAGCGGGCTCGAGGTGGCCGATGCCGCGGGGCTGGTGCCGGTGGTATCGCGCTCGGCCACCAGCCTGCCCTGGAAGCGGGCGCCCGCCAGTTCGTTCTCCGACGGCTGACGCGAGCCGTCGCCGCCGGCGATCGTCGTCGCGCCGTAGGGGCTGCCGCCGGCGATCTCGTCCAGCGTCATCTGGCCCTGATAGCTGTAGGGCAGACCGACGGTGATCATGCCGAAATGCATCAGGTTGGTCAGGATCGAGAACAGCGTGACCTCCTGGCCGCCGTGCTGGGTCGCGGTCGAGGTGAACGCACCGCCGACCTTGCCGTTCAGCGCGCCGCGCGCCCACAGCCCGCCCGCCTGGTCGAGAAAGTTCGCCATCTGCGACGACATCCGGCCGAAGCGCGTGCCGGTGCCCACGACGATCGCGTCGTAGTCGACGAGGTCATCGACCTTGGCGATCGGCGCCGCCTGGTCCAGCTTGTAGTGCGAGGCCTTCGCGACCTCAGCGGGTACCAGTTCGGGCACGCGCTTGATGTCGACCGTCGCGCCCGCTTCGCGCGCGCCTTCGGCGACGGCCTCGGCCATCTTTTCGATGTGACCGTAAGACGAGTAGTAGAGAACCAGAACCTTGGACATTGCTTGTTGCTCCTTGTATCGGAAAAAGAAAACGGGATGCCGTTACCTGCGGCGTTCCGCCGGGGTGCGACAGGGAATTGGGTGAGAGGGAAACTCGCCGGGAGGCGCGTACGGCTCGCCGGACCCCGAGGCCGGGCGATTCGCCCAGGCCCCGGCCCGACTTCGGTCAGTGGACGTCGACGAGGACCAGTTCGGTGTCGTCGATCGCGGTCACGCGCAGTACTTCTTCGTCACGGATCGCCGCACCATCGCGCGCCTCGAGCACCGTGCCGTTGACCTCGACCTTGCCGGTCGCCGGCACTAGGTAGGCGCGGCGATCCTTGCCGAGCGCGTACGACGTCGATTCGCCGGCCTTCAGCCGCGCACCGAGCACCCTGGCATCGGCGTTGATCCGCAACGCGTCGGCATCGTCGTCCGAACCGCTGGCCAGCGCCACGAAGCGGCCCGCCCGGTCCTCGCCCGGAAACGGCCGGGCCCCCCATGACGGCGGCAGCCTCTGTTTTCCGGGCTCGATCCAGATCTGGAAGATCCGCGTGGTGCCGGGCTCCAGGTTGTATTCGCTGTGCACGATGCCGGTGCCCGCGCTCATCACCTGCACGTCGCCCGCCTCGGTGCGGCCCTGGTTGCCCTGGTTGTCGCGGTGCGTGATCGCACCCTCGCGCACATAGGTGATGATCTCCATGTCGCGGTGCGGGTGTGGCGGAAAGCCGGTTCGCGGCGCGATCGTGTCGTCGTTCCATACGCGCAGGGCACCCCAGCTCATGCGCTGCGGATCGTGATAGCTGGCGAAGGAAAAGTGATGCTTGGCGTCGAGCCAGCCGTGGTTCGCGCCACCGAGGCTCTCGAAAGGTCTGCGTTCGATCATGTCTGGCTCCATGATGATTTGTCGATGGACTGATGATAGTCGGGCAACAAACCGGAGACTAGACCGTCGAAAGGCAACTCATCGTTCCACACAGGGAACTATCAATGTCCGGGTGCTGGCGACGCCGCTCGTGGCTGGGCGCTTCCGCGAGCAAGGCTTCAACCTCGCCGAGGACCTGCATCGGGAGCGGCGGCAAACCGGGTGCGCCGAGATTGCGATAGGGCGTGCGGGCCCGGATACCGAACACTCCGGGGTCGGTTGCCACGAAGATGGCCGCGGTCGGTGCGCCGCAGGCCGCCGCGAGATGGACCAGGCCGCTGTCGGTCCCGATCACGACCATGGCCTGCGACAGCAGCGTCATCAACTCGGGCAGCGTCACGCTTCGTTCCAGGACCAGCGCGTTGCCGATCTGCGCTGCGATCCGGTGCGCGCGCCCGTTTTCGTCGATGGAGCCCCAGGGCAGCAGGCAACACAGGCCATGCCGCTCCAGTTCGCGCCCCAGTTCGATCCAGTGCCGTTCAGGCCAGCATTTCCCGGCCGACGAACTGCCGTGGGCGAGCAGGGCGAACCCGCACGAAGGCACCATGCTCGAGGCCGGAAGGTCGTCGGCGCGCAAGCCGAAGTCCGGCGCCGTGCGCGGCAGCGGATAGCCGAGCGCGGCTGCGCACAACGCGCGGTTGCGCTCGATCGCGTTCATCCCGGCGCTCACGCCAACGGGGATGCAGCTTCGATAGAGACGGTGGTAATGCGGTTCGCTGCGCGGCCCGGGGGCTGGCCCGACCACCGGTCCCCGGGCGAAGCCGGCGGTCAATGCACTCTTCATCCGGCCCTGCAGGTCGACGACCAGGTCGTAACGCTGCGCGCGCAGGCCACTCATGTCTCGGATGATCGCGCCCAGTCCGGCGGCGTAACGGCGTTCCTTGCGATAGCGGCGCAGTTCTAGCGGAATCACCCGCTCTATGCCGGGATGAAGTTCGAGCAGCGCATCGACCGGCCGTTCGACGACCCAGTCGATCCGCGCGTCCGGGATTGCGGCACGAATGTCCTCGACGACAGGCAAGGTCTTGACGACGTCACCGAGGGAAGTGAGCTTGGTGATCAGGATCCGCGGCCCGGTCGGCGACTCCCGGTGCAAACTGGCGGAACCGAAGGACGGGGCGCGGAACGGCAGGTACATCGGCACGATCTCGATCCGGAGATCGATAATCTGAGCGTCGGATGCCGTCGGTTCCGTGTTCGAAACATGAGATTTTCGTGAGGCGCCGGCTTCGGCCACCGGGAGCAGGAAACCTATGGCAAGGATCCTCGTTGTGGAGGACGATCCGGTGATCGGCGGCAACGTCTGCGACTTTCTCCAGGCGCGCGGCCATCGCTGCGACTGGGCACCCGACGGTTTTGTCGGCATGGCACTGGCCGCCCGCGAAGCGCCGGAGGTCGTCGTGCTCGATCTGAACCTTCCCCGGCTCGACGGGCTGATCTGGTGCAAGCGGCTGCGCGAGGAACTCGGCAGCAATGCGCTGGTCATCATGCTCACTGCGCGCGACGAACTGGCGGACAAGCTGGCAGGTTTCGACGCGGGCGCCGATGACTATCTGGTGAAGCCGTTCCACTTGCACGAGCTGGCCGCCCGCGTCGAGGTCCTGCTTCGCCGCCAGCAAGGCAGGGCGGACTCCCAGGTCTTGCGCGCCGGGCGCGTCGTCATCGACCGCGCTGCGCGCCGCGTACAGGCCGACCGTAACGAGGTGCACCTGTCGCCGAAGCCGTATCGGCTGATCGAACTGCTCGCCGAACGCCCTGGCCGGACTTTCAGCCGCGATGAACTGGAGCAGGCGATCTGGGGCGAGGAGCGCGAGCAGGGGGATGCGTTGCGCGCGCTCGTTGCATCGACGCGCCGCGCGTTCGCGCAGGCCGGATGTCGCTTCGATCCGATCCGCACCTTGCACGGCCATGGCTATCGGCTCGGTGCCGACTAGGCGCGCTTCCCTGCGCAAGCGGCTGGCCGGCACTTTCGTGCTGCTGGCGGTACTGGCTTCGCTGCTGCAGGCTTCGTTCGTCTGGCTGATCACCTATCGCGCCGAGGAGCAGCTGATCGACCGGGTCGCGCTCGAGCAGATCCAGCGCAGCATCGCGATGTACTGGCAGGATCCGGCGCTCGCGCAGCCCAATACGGCGAACATGAGGCTGTACGTGGTGCACGATGGCGACGCCGCCGCCGAGGCCGCGCTGCCTTGGTGGCTGCGTGAGTTGCCGCGTGCGGTCGGCAGCTACGAGAGCTATCCGTTCGACGGTATCGAGTATCACGTTGCCGTTGCCCGCGAACGTGACACCTGGTTCTACCTGCCGTACGACGTACGCGAACACGAGGTTCGCCAGCACAATGCGGAAGCGGCGCTCGCCTTGTCGGTGCTCGCGGTCGGCATGCTCGCCCTGCTGGTCAGCGGAGGACTCGCGCGCGGAATGATGCGCGACCTGAACCGGCTGGCCGAGGCAGTCACGAGCAAGGACTCGCCGGCGAGCCGGTTCGAGCCGTTGGCCGCGCACGCCGAGACCGCACAGCTGGCGTCGGCCCTCGACGATTATCGCGACCACCTCGAACAGGCGCTCGAGCGCGAACGAAGCTTCTCCGCTGCTGCGAGCCACGAACTGCGGACGCCGCTGATGCGCGCCGGTTCGTCGCTCGACCTGTTGCGCGAAGGCCCGCTCGACGAGCGCCAGCGGGCAAGCGCTGCGCAGGTCCAGAGCAGCCTCGACGAAATGGCGATGCTTACTGGCGCGCTGCTGCGCACGGTACGTGGCCATACGCGAGAAGTCGCCACTGAAATTCCGATCGCGCCGCTGGTCGGGGAGATCGCCGCGGATCTGGCGGGCGAGGCGCGGGCGCGTCGAATCGAACTGCGGCTGTACGTGCCCGCCGGGCTGCGGCTGCACGCGGACCGAAGCGCCTTGTGGATCGTGTTGACGAATCTGCTGCGCAATGCGATCCGGCACAGTGCCGGTTCCTCGGTGAGCCTGCGCTGGCAGGCCGACGCGCTGCTGGTCGAAGACGACGGCATCGGCATCGACGCCGCGCGAACAGGGCGGACTCCAGCCGGGTCCGATGCAGGCGGCCAAGATCTCGGTCTCGGGCTGACGATCGTCGAACGCATCTGCGAAGCCGCCGGCTGGTCGATCGCGATCGGGCGACGAGCCGAAGGCGGCACGCGCGCCGAGTTGCGGCTCCATGGGTCGATGCGCGGGACACCCACTTGACGAACCCGTCCGGGGCCCGGGCGAGATCACGACATTTTCACGAATTGCTGGCGCAAATCTGACCGGCTCGACGTCAGCATGGCGGCTCCCTGCCGGAGCATCCATGTCTCACCCTGCCTTTCGAAGCGCCGCGCTGATCTGGCTGGCGATCGTCGTGACGTCGACAGCGACTCGTTGTCTGCTTGCCGTGCTCGCCTGGAACTCGCTCGATCTGTCTCCCGGAAGCCTGCTCGACATCATCACCCGCGGCTTCGCCAGCGACGCGCTGCTCGCAGCCGCCTTTGCGTCGCCGGCGCTGTTCGTCGGAGCGCTGTTTCACCGGTCCGGCCCGCCCGGTCGCGTGCGCCGCGCCTGGCGCGTCGTCGCCACTGCCGCCATCCTGGGTGCAGCCGGCTTCACGGCGATCGCGGAGCTGCTGTTCTGGAGTGAATTCGGCTCGCGATTCAACTTCATCGCGGTCGACTACCTGATCTACACGCAGGAAGTGATCGGCAACATCCGTGAGTCCTATCCGGTGGCGGTGATCCTGGGTACGCTGACGCTCGCCTGCCTGGTCCTTGCGTGGCTGATCGAGCGACGACCGGTGGTAGCCCTGCAGGGTTGGCGCTGGCCGGCGCGTGTATCGGTCGCCGTGCTGGCGTTGATTGCCGGAGTCGTTGCCGGCCGCATTGCGATCGGCGTCGATTCGTCGATCGCCAATGCGGCGTCGCTGCGCGGCAATGCGATCGAGCAGGAGATCGCGCGAAACGGCAGCGTGGCCTTCATCGCGGCGCTGCGCGACAACGGGCTGTCGTTCCAGCGTTTCTACGCGACGATCGAGCCGGGCCGCTTCGAGACGCTGGCCGATGCCTGGCCCCGGAATCATG
>CALLYQ010000175.1 GCA_937858875.1 uncultured Lautropia sp.
AAGCTCGATCGGCTGGCCGGCAGGGCCGATGCCGTGCTCGTCGACGCGCCGTGCAGCGGCACCGGCACGCTGCGGCGCAACCCCGACCTCAAATGGCGCAGCTCTCCCGAGTCGACCGCCCGGCTGGTCGAGCAGCAGCGCGCGATCCTTGCCGCCGCCGCACGACTCGTCAAACCGGGCGGGGTGCTGGTCTACGGCACCTGCAGCCTGCTTGCCGTCGAGAACGAAGCCCAGGTGCAGTGGTTCGAGGCGGCGTGCCCGGGTTTCGTGCGCGAGCCGGCGCGTTCGGTCCTGCAGGGGCAGGGGGCCATGCTGGCCGACGATGCCGACCAGGACGTCCTGCGCCTGCTGCCGCACCGCGACGGGGTGGACGGATTCTTTGCCGTCCGCTGGCGCCGGGCCGTCTCGGGAGATTAGGCCCGCCGCCCGGCGGCACTCGCTTGCCTCGCGGCTCCCGCATGCGATCATCGACGATGCCGTGTGCGCGGCGTCCTGACTCAGGCGCTGACGCAGAATGAAGCTGGAGACACGCCGTGCCGGATTTCCTGATCGCTTTCCTCGCCGATGGCCTGAGCGGTGCGAGCGCGTGGCAGATCGTGCTGTACGCGCTGGTCACGACGCACGTGACGATCGCGTCGGTCACGATCTACCTGCATCGATGCCAGGCGCATCGTGCGGTGGATCTGCATCCGGTCGCATCGCACTTCTTCCGCTTCTGGCTCTGGCTGACCACCGGCATGGTCACGCGCGAATGGGCCGCCGTCCACCGCAAGCACCACGCGCGCGTCGAAACCGACGACGACCCGCACAGTCCGCGCCGCTGGGGGCTGCGCAAGGTGCTGCTCGAAGGGGCCGAGCTGTACCGGCGCGAGGCGGCGAATGTCGAAACGCTGCATCGATTCGGCCAGGGCACGCCCGACGACTGGCTCGAGGCCAGGCTGTACTCGCGTCATCCGGGGCTGGGAATCGCATTGCTGCTGGTCGCCGACCTCGCGCTGTTCGGGCTGGCCGGGTTCGCAGTCTGGGGCGTGCAGATGCTGTGGATTCCGTTCTGGGCGGCCGGCGTCGTCAACGGGCTCGGCCACGCGAAGGGCTATCGCAATTTCGACTGCCGGGATGCGAGCACGAACCTCGTGCCCTGGGGCGTGCTGATCGGCGGCGAGGAACTGCACAACAACCATCACACCTACCCGAGCTCGGCGCGCATGTCGGTCAGGTGGTTCGAGTTCGACATCGGCTGGACGTACATCCGGATGCTGTCGCTGCTGCGCCTGGCCCGCGTGCGCCGCGTCGCCCCGCGGCCGCGATTCGTGCCGGCCCGGCCGGTGATCGATCTGGCGACCGTGCAGGCGGTCATCGCGCACCGCTACGACCTGATGGCGCACTACGCGCGCTCGCTTCGACGCACCTGCCGGCAGGAGGCGCAGCGGCTGGCTGCGCTGCCGGAAGGCCGGCTCGTCGCGTCGGCGCGCCGCTGGCTGCACCGGGATACCGCGCAATGGACGGAACTGCACCGCGCGCGCGGCGCCGAGATCTTCGCGGTCAGCGAAAGCCTGCGCAAGCTCGTCGAGATGCGCGACGATCTGACGGCATTGTGGGAACGCTCGAACCTGAGCCGGGAGCAACTGATCGCGCACCTGCAGCAGTGGTGCCATCGCGCCGAGTCGAGCGGCATCGCCGCGTTGCGCGACGTGTCGCTGCGCCTGAGGTCCTACGCGGGCTGATCGCGCGCTATCGGACGATCGAACGTCATCGCGGTATCGGAAGCGCGCCATCGAAACGCCGCACCGGGAAGCCAGGCACCGGGAGACCGAAACGCCGGGAGACCGAAAACGGCGAAGCCCCGCACTCGGCGGGGCTTCGGGGTCGGGGTGCGGCGCTCGCGCGACGCTGATCAGCGTACGGCGCCGGCGCGCGCCGCAGCGTTCGAGGAACGCTTACTTGATCTTGGCTTCCTTGTAGGCAACGTGCTTCCGCGCGACGGGATCGAACTTCTTGATCTCCATCTTCTCGGGCATGTTCCGCTTGTTCTTCGTGGTCGTGTAGAAGTGGCCGGTGCCGGCCGTCGATTCGAGCTTGATCTTGTCGCGCATGATGTTTGCCTCGCTGCTGCGGTCGGGTTCGTGGTTTGCGCGCTCGCTTCAGTATGCGAGTGCCGTGTCCGGGCTCAGGCCGTGTCCGGGCTCAGACTTCGCCGCGGGCGCGCAGGTCGGCGAGCACCGCGTCGATGCCGAGCTTGTCGATCATCCGCAGGCCGGCGTTGGTGATGCGCAGGCGGACCCAGCGCTTCTCCGATTCGACCCAGATGCGGCGGTATTGCAGGTTCGGCAGGAAACGACGCTTCGTCTTGTTGTTCGCGTGCGAAACGTTGTTGCCGACCATCGGCGATTTTCCGGTGATTTGGCAGACTCGGGCCATGATTCTTCGTCCTGTCGGGGGATGCCGCTCGGGGATGGCGCTCGGGGATGCCACCCTCACGGATGTCGATGTCCCGGCCCTAAGCCCCCAAAGCCAAAGCCATTAGGCTCAGCAAAGCTGTACATTATAGGACAAGGTCAGCGGACCCGGCAAGCGAG
>CALLYQ010000176.1 GCA_937858875.1 uncultured Lautropia sp.
GATCGCGACTGCGTTCGGGCGTTCAGCCGAGTGCGTTCGGGCGTTCAGCGTCGGCTGAGGATCAGCGCGATCAGCGCGCCGATGCCGGCGGCCACGCCGACGACGGCCCACGGGTGCTCGTGGACGTAGTCGTCGGTATACCGGGCCGCCTCACGGGCTCGTTCGGAAGTCGCGCGCGCCGCCTCGCGGGCCCGATCGGAAGTCATTCGCGCGGCTTCACGCGCGCGTTCGCTCACCTCGCCTTCGAGTTCGGTCAGGCTTGCCCGCGCCGTGTGCAGTCCGTCTCGCAGGCGCCCCTTCAACCCGCCGACATCGGCGCCGGTCTCGGAGACCGCCTCGCGAAGCAAGGCATCGAGATCGGCCACGACCTGCCGGATGTCCGCAACGAGCCGATCCTTGTTCTGGGTCCCGAATTGCATCGTGTTGTGCTCCTGTGTCGAGTAAGCGAGATTGGATAAGAGCTGGAACGAACGGCCAGCGTGGGCCGCGCCCGGTCGGGCGGAACCACGGCGGCCGCGTCGATCGAAACACGTCGACGGCAGCAACCGGCGTGCCAGCCCAACCGGCGTGCCAGCCGAGTCGGTCGCGTCCGTGCCGCACGATCGCCTCCGCAGCCCTCGGGAGCGCCCGTACGGCGCCACGAGGCTACGGAATTCGACGATACCCGAAACCGCGTTCGCCAGGGTCAGGCCAATCCCTCGGCCTTCAGCGCTTCCTGAACCGCCGGCCGCTTCGCGACGCGCTCGCGGTGCGCGGCGAGATTCTCGAAAGCGGAAATGTCGAGCTTGGTCGGCACCGTCCAGTTCGTGACGACGAACAGGTAGGCATCGGCGACCGTGAAGTCGTCGCCCATCAGGTACTGCTTGCCACTCAACTGGCTGTCGACCCACTTGAAGCGCTCGATGAGCTTCGCGCGGTTGATCGCCTTGCCCTCCTCAGGGTAGGACGGATTGAACAGCGGGCTGAACTGCTTGTGCAGTTCGGTCGTGATGAAATTCAGCCACTCCATCAGCCGATAGCGTTCCATCGTGCCGGCCGGCGGCGCGAGCTTGCGCTCGGGCGCCTGGTCGGCGATCCACTGCACGATCGCCGGGCCTTCGGTCAGCCGCTCGCCGTTGTCGAATTCCAGCAGCGGCACGTAGCCCTTCGGATTGATCGAGTAGTAGTCGGTGCCGTCGGCCAGCTTGTGGGTCTTGGTGCTGGCCAGCACCGCTTCGAACGGCAGGCCGGCTTCACGCAGAGCGATGTGCGGCGACAGCGAACAAGCGCCGGGCGAGTAGTAGAGCTTCATCACGGTCATCTCCTCGTCGGGAAGCGATCATGTTAATCGACGCGCGATCGGCTCGAACGCGGCAGTCAGCACGCGGCAGTCAGCCTCGTCACGCGATCGTCATCGCAGCTTCGCAAACTGGCGCATCCGATCGCACGCGAGGGCCCGCATCACGAATGAAGCGCATCGAACTCGTCTACTTCAACGCCGGTGGCGGGCACCGCGCCAGCGCGACCGCGCTGCAGGCGGTCATCGAACGGCAACAGCGCCCCTGGCAGGTGCAAGCGGTCGACCTGCTCTCGATCCTCGATCCGAAAGACCGCTTCCAGCGGCTCGTCGGCATCCGACCCGAAGACCTCTACAACAAGCGGCTCGCGCGCGGCTGGACGGCCGGCATGGCCCAGGAGCTGAAGCTGCTGCAAAAGCTGCTGCGGCTCGGCCACGGCCCGCTGGTGCGCCGGCTTCGGCAGCACTGGCTGGCCACCGAACCCGACCTCGTCGTTTCATTGATCCCGAATTTCAATCGGGCGCTCTACGACAGCCTGGCCTCGTCGCTGCCTGGCGTGCCTTTCGCAACGATCCTGACGGACCTGGCCGACCATCCGCCGAACTTCTGGATCGAACCGGGGCAGGCGCAGCACCTGGTCTGCGGCACGGCGCGGGCGGCCGAACAGGCGCGGCAGGCCGGCTACGCCGATCGGCAGATTCACCGCACCAGCGGGATGATCCTGCGCCCGGACTTCCATGCACCGAAGCTCGCCGACCGGGCAGCCGAACGACGCCGGCTGGGGCTCGATCCGCAGCGGCCGACCGGCCTTGTGATGTTCGGCGGACATGGCTCGAAGGCGATGCTGCGGATCGCCGCGCGCCTGCGCGATACGCAGTCGATCTTCGTCTGCGGTCACAACGCCGCGCTGGCCGATCGGCTGCGGGCCTTGCCGGCCGGCGCTCCGCGACTGGTCGCAGGCTTCACGCCGGAAATTGCGCGCTACATGGACCTGGCCGACTTCTTCGTCGGCAAGCCCGGGCCGGGCAGCATCAGCGAAGCAATCCAGCGCGGGCTCCCGGTCATCGTCGTCGACAACGGCTGGACGATGCCGCAGGAACGCTTCAACGCGCAGTGGATCCGCGCGCAGGGCGTCGGAATCGTGCACGACAGCTTCCGCACGATCCGGCGGGCCGTGGCCGAGACGATCGAGCGCATCGACGCGTTGCGGGCGAACGTGGCCCGAATCGAGAACCGTGCGGTGTTCGAGATTCCGGAGATCCTCGCCGGACTCCTCGAAGAGAGCGAACTGCGGGTCGCCGCGTGGCAGCCGCCGGCGTTTGCCGGGAATGCCCGCGCTGCCGTGGACGCGCGCTGAAACGGAGCCTCAGCGCTCGGTGCCGCCGCCCCGGCGCAGCCCGTCGACGACGTTCGACAGCGTACTTCCGAGATCGGTCGGGAACGGGAAAACGATCGTCGAGTTGTTCTGCGTGCCGATCACGGCCAGCGTGGCGAGATAGCGCAGCTGCATCGCCTCGGGCACGCGCGACAGCACCTCGGCCGCCTCGAGCAGCTTCTGCGCCGCCTGCTGTTCGCCTTCGGCATTGATGACCTTGGCACGCCGCTCGCGCTCGGCCTCCGCCTGACGCGCGATCACGCGGATCATGCTTTCGTCGATGTCGATGTGCTTGATCTCGACGTTGGCCACCTTGATCCCCCAGGCGTCGGTCTGCGAATCGAGGATCTCCTGGATGTCGTGGTTCAGCTTGTCGCGCTCCGACAGCATCTCGTCGAGGTCGTGCTTGCCGAGCACCGAGCGCAGCGTGGTCTGGGCCAGCTCGCTGGTCGCCTGGCGGAAGTTCTCGACCTGGATCACCGCGCGCTCGGCGTCGACGACACGGAAGTAGATCACTGCATTGACCTTCACCGACACGTTGTCGCGCGAGATCACGTCCTGCGAGGGGACGTCGAAGACGATCGTGCGCTGGTCGACGCGCACCATCTGCTGGACGTATGGAATCAGCAGGATCAGCCCGGGCCCCTTGACGCCGGTGAAGCGGCCCAGCGTGAAGACGACTCCGCGCTCGTATTCGCGCAGGATGCGGATCGCCAGCGCCAGCAGCGCGATCAGCATCACCAGGATCGGTCCGAAGAATGCGATTGTGCCCATGCCTGCTCCTTTTCGTTCAGTTCGGCGCTTCGTCGGCCGAGCGCACCTGCAAGGTCAGGCCGTCGATGCCGGTGACCGTGACGTTCGCGCCAGGCGCCAGCGGCCGGTCGGCGACGGCGCGCCAGCGTTCGCCGTGCACATGCACGAAACCCGTCTGGCCTGACCAGTCGAGGACCTGCCCCGGCGCACCGATCATTCCCGAGCCGCCGGTGCGCGCGCGGCCCCGTCGCGAACGCAGCGCCGAGCGCGCGGTCACCAGCAGCAGGCCGAAACCGAAGACGGCGATGCCGGCGATCAGCGGCATCGATACCTCGAAGCCCGGCATCGCGCCGGTGTCGATCAGGATCGTGGCGCCCAGCGCGAACGCGACCAGCCCGCCGATGCCGAGCACAATCGACATCGTGAAGATCTCGGCGATCAGCAGCGCCAGGCCGAGCAGCATCAGCGCGGCGCCGGCGATGTTGATCGGCAGCGCCGCCAGCGCGAACAGGCCAAGCAGCAGCGAGATCGCGCCCAGCGTGCCCGGCAGCAGCGCGCCCGGGTTCATGAACTCGAAAACGATCCCGTAGAAGCCGATCATCATCAGGATCAGCGCGACGTTCGGATTGGTGATCGCGCCGAGCAGCCGCGTGCGCCAGTCGGGTTCGAAGCTTTCAAGCTGCAGGCCGTCGGTGTCCAGCACCAGCTCGTGGCCGCCGACGCGGACGGTACGGCCCTTCGCTTCGGCCAGCAGTTCGTCGACGCTTCCGGCCACCAGGTCGATGACCTTGCGATCCTGCGCCGCGACCGCTGACAG
>CALLYQ010000177.1 GCA_937858875.1 uncultured Lautropia sp.
GTCGTCACGAGCGGGCGCTGATCGACGAATACGAGCGCACGATCGGCGAACTGCTGCCCAGGCTCACGCGCGAAAACCTGCCGGTGGCCGTTCGCATCGCGTCGCTGCCCGAGGAGATCCGGGGCTACGGCCACGTGAAGGCGCGCAATCTGGCGGCTGCAGAGCAGCGGCGCGCGCAACTGCTGAAGGAGTTCGAAGCGGCGCAGCCGCTGCGTGTGGCGGCCTGAACGGCGCGGCGCATGGGCCGCGAGGTCGGCGTCGAGCTGCTGGAGCTGGTGGCGCGCATCGATCGCCGCGATGCGCTGCCACCGGTGGCGGCGTTGCACCTGCCGCCGGCGTTCACGCGCGGCACGCGCGAAGGCGAATTCTGCGCGGTCGAGCTCGAAGGCGGGGCGATCGGCCTGTCTTACCTGTTGCTCGGCGACACGTTCGACGCGATGCAGCGCGCGCAAGCAAGTCTGCGCATCGCGGGGATGCCTGCGCGCGAGCTGGCCGGCTGGTACCGCGACGTCGACCCGGTCAGGCGCACGCTGGGTTTTGCCGCCGTCAACGCGGTGTCGCAGCACTGGTTCCGGCAAAGCGGCTTCGTATTCGACTGGGCGACCGATTCGATCGGCCGGCTCGATCCGCAGCCCGGCGAGCGGATCGGCATGATCGGCCTGTTCGGGCCCTTGACGGACCGGATCGTCGCGGCCGGCGCCCGGCTGACGGTGCTCGAACTCGATCCGCGCAAGCTTGGCGACTTCGACGGCTACCGGGTCACCGTGAATCCGCGCGAACTGGCGGGCTGCGCGAAGGTGCTGTCGACGACGACGATCCTGCTCAACGACACGCTCGGCTCGGTGCTCGAAGCCTGCCGGGATGCCCGCTGGCTTGCGCTGGTCGGGCCCGGCGGCGGCTGCCTGCCCGATCCGCTGTTCGCGCGTGGCGTGACCCTGCTCGGCGGCACTGCGGTCGTCGACCGAGACGGTTTCGCGGCGGCGCTGACACGCGGCGAAGCCTGGAGCCGGTTTGCCCGCAAGTACTGTATCGAGCGCGAACGCTACGCGGGCTTCACCTGCGCGTCACCCTGAAGATCGTGCCGTTGGCGTCGTCGCTGACCAGCAGCGCTCCGTCGTGCGTGACGGCCACGCCGGCGGGCCGGCCCCAGACCGAGTCGTTGTCGATCACGAAGCCGGTCATGAAATCGACGTATTCGCCGGTCGGATTGCCGTCTTTCATCGGCACCCGGATCACTTTGTAGCCGGTTCGATCCGGGCGACTGTGCGAGCCGTGCAAGGCGACGAACGCATTGCCGCGGTATTCGGCGGGGAAGGCGTCGTGCTCGTAGAACACGGCGCCAAGGCCGACGAGTGCGCCTGGATCAGCACTTCGGGAACTTTCACGTGTGCGGCGAGATCGGGCCGCTCGCCCCGGCGCGCCGGGTCCTCGTTGTTGCCCAGGTAGTACCAGGGCCAGCCGTAGAAGCCGCCTTCGTCGATGCTCGCCAGGAAATCGGGGACCAGGTGCGGGCCGAGGTGGTCACGCTCGTTCATCACGCACCAGAGCCGTTCGGTCCGGGCTTGCATGATGAGCCCGGAGCAATTGCGCAAGCCGGTGGCGTAGTTGTGGACCGCCTTTCCGTCCGGAACGAAGACCCGAACCACGCCGCGGTTCGTTTCCTCGCCCCAGGCGGCGCCGCGGCCATGCGCCGCTTCATGACGACGGATTTCGTCGGGACTCATGCCGTGCATGCCGCCCGCCATGTTCGATGCCGAGCCGACGGCGAGGAACAGGCGCTGCCCCGTCGCGCGAGATCGCCAGATCCCGTGTCCAGTGCCGCTTCGTCGGGATGCCGTCGATGACGACTTCGGCCGGGCCCTTCGCCTTGCTGTCCCCGACGCGGTACGGGTACCTGACCACGCGATCCGCTGCAGCCACGAACACGTAGCGGGGGTCGGTCGGTGGCTGGAAGACGATGCCGAACGCGCGTCCGCTGCCTGTCTCGGCGACGAACAGATCACCATTCGGCGCGACTCGCAGCGTCCGAGGCTGCTCGAGGCCGCTGGCGAACACCTGGACGGCGAAGCCGGGGAACTGCGCGAAGTGCGAGCGGGCTCGAAGAGCGCGGCAAGCGAACTGCCCAGTCCAGGTTTCCGGCGGCGTCAGCCCGATAGCCGCGGCGCCCGGCGGGGTGCGCGCCGAGCAGGCAACAGGCGAAAAAAAGCCCGGTCTTTCGACCGGGCCCGGCACACCGCTTCGAGGAGGAGGAGAGCGGCGGTGCGAATGCGGCGAGAAGGCTCGCCGCAAGATATTGCTTGACTACTTGCCGGCGGCGCGAGGGCTGCCGGTGGCCGCAGCAGCTGGCTCAGGCGGCTTTCTTGGCAGCGGCGCGAACCGGGCTGTTCTTGGCGGCAGCGGCGATGTTGGCCTCGGCCAGCTCGACGACCTGCTTGGTGGCCTTGCTGACCTGGTCGAACGCGCTGTTGGCGGTGTTGACGGCCTGCTTGACCAGGGCAACGGCGCCTTCGCTACCGGCCGGCGCGTTCTTGGCGAGCGCGTCGATCGTGGCGTAGAGCTGCTTGTTGCTTTCGGCGAACTGCCTCTCGACCAGCTTGGCCAGCTCGGTGTTGGTGGCAGCAGCGATGTCGTAAGCCTGCTTGGCGTAGGCCGCGAACTTCTCGGCAGCCGGCTGGGCACCGGTGCTGGCGAATTCGACCAGCGCCTTGGGGTCCTTGGCTTCGAGGATCGACTTGAACGCTTCGGTGGCTTCGTCGATCGACGCGCGTGCGACCTGGATGTTCAGTTCGGTGAGCCTCTCGAGGCCTTCGACCGAAGTCAGGGCGGCGGCCTGGAAGGAATCGAGGGCGGATTTTTGCAGCTGCACGAACTGCTCGGGCGTGTTGTTCATCATGAGGAGATCTCCAGTTGAAAACGGTTCACGGATCGGATGCGGTTGTGCATCGCAACAAACGTTATTCTAGACCGATTGGCGCCGATGTCAAGCTTTTTTGTTGCGTTGCAACATAGGTTTTGGCTGAGGCAGGGCTCATGTCGCAACTAATTGATTCTATGAATAATTGTATGTCATTCAGGTGACGGAATTTCAGTCTGGATCAAGGTTCCAGTCAGTTGTCCCACGCGATTTTGTTGCCTTGCAGCGTTGTCAGTTTTGGGCTGATCGGCTATCTCTGTTGCCCGGTTTGTGCGACGCGCTGATCCGTCGACATCCCGTTTCCTTCCTTACCCATGGACGAGCTCTGATGAAGAACAACGAAGCCTCGCCGCAGTCGCCGGCGGGGCCCGCGCTCGGGCGCGCCGCATTTCGACATTTCCTGCCCATCACGACACGCTGGATGGACAACGATCTGTATGGGCACGTGAACAATGTCGTCTACTACGCCTACTTCGACACCGTCGTGAACCGCTACCTGATCGAACGGGGCGTGCTCGACATTCATGGCGGACCGGTGATCGGCCTCGTCGTCGAGAGCGGTTGTCGCTACTTCGCGCCGCTGGCCTTTCCGCAGACCGTGGTCGCCGGCTTGCGTGTGGCCCGGCTGGGCAACAGCAGCGTGCGCTACGAGATCGCGCTGTTCGCCGACCACAGCGATCAGGCCGCCGCGCATGGGCACTTCGTGCATGTTTACGTCGATCGAGAAACGCGTCGCCCGGTCTCGTTGCCGGCGCCGCTGCGCGAGGCGCTCGAAGAACTGGCTGAAGGAGTACTGGAATGAAGCGCGACGACATTCCCTGCCACGACCATCGCTGCGTCGATGCGGCAATCACGGGCCGCCGTTCGGTGCGCGCCTTTCTCGACACACCGGTGCCGCTTCGACTCGTGCAGGAGATCCTCGAGGTCGCCGGGCGGGCGCCATCGGGCACGAACACGCAACCCTGGCAGGTCGTTGCGTTGACCGGGCAGCCCAAAGACGAGCTGAGCCGGCGGATCCTCGAAGCGCACGACGATCCCGATCTCGCCGCAACGCATCGCGAGGAGTACGACTACTACCCGGCCGAATGGGTCGCGCCGTACATCGATCGGCGCCGCAAGGTGGGCTGGGATCTCTACGGCCTGCTCGGAATCGCGAAGGGTGATACGGCTCGCATGCATGCCCAGCACGGAAGGAACTACCGGTTCTTCGACGCGCCGGTCGGCCTGGTCTTCACGATCGATCGGGTCATGCGGCAGGGCAGTTGGCTCGACTACGGGATGTTCCTGCAGAACGTGATGATCGCGGCGCGGGCGCGCGGCCTGGACACCTGCCCGCAAGCAGCGTTCACCCGATATCACCGGATCATTGCCGACTGCCTGCGCCTGCCGCCCGAACGGATGCTCGTCTGCGGAATGGCGCTTGGCTACGCCGATCCCGACGCGCCTGAGAATCGGCTCGTCAGCGAACGCGAACCGGCGTCGGCGTTTGCGAGCTTCGCCGGCTGGTAGCAGCGCCGCACGCCGCCGATCGCCTTGCCGGCGCCGATCGGCGGCGTCCCGTGCCCAGAATTCGAGACATCGCGTCAAATTCCGAGCGTAAGCCTCTCTGTTTTCAGAGCTTTTTTCGCTAGACTCGCGAAAGCCGCAACTCGCGTCTCATGGGCGGAGAGCGCGCGAAGCGGGCAAGACACGAACGGCGCCGCCTCCGGTGCCGGTGAAGGGGTGGCGGGGTGCAAATCGAAAAATGGAGCGATGCTTCGGCATCGGCAGCGCAGACGGCGTCGGGAGCAGCGCGGCTGCGGGCGAGACTGTTCGGCCTGCAACGAAATTTCCGGCTTCGACTGAAGCCGGCGATCCTCGCGGTCGCGCTCGCCTTGCCGCTCGGGCTGGCCGTCGAGGTGGCTGCGGCGGCCGGAGCGGGCACCGGGGCGTCGACAGCGAAACAGCCGGCTTCGAAGGCGGCCGCGAAGAAAGGCAGGGCCGCGGCGACGACTCCCGTGCGCCGGGCGGCCGCCGGCACCGCGCAGAATCGCACGCCGCAGAAGTCGGCCACCGCCAGGTCCGGCGGTGGCAAGCCCGCAGCGAAGGCCGCGGCGCGAACGCGCGGCGCGTCTGCGCCGCGCGCGGGCAGCCGCGGCACCGCCGCAGCACGCAGTTCGTCGGGCGCCAGGCTCGCCGGCAGCGCTGCGGCGGGGTGGCCGTCGGTGCGGCAGGCACCCGCCGCGTCGTCCATGCGCCTGCGCCTGCGCCTCGGCTGTCGATAGGCCAGGCAACCGGCCTGCACCAGGTTTACGACCCGCTGGCGCTGCATTCGTCGGTGGCCCTGGTGCTCGATGCCGTCAGTGGCCGGGTGCTGTTCGAGAAGAACACGCATGCGGTGCTGCCGATCGCGTCGATCACGAAGCTGATGACGGCGATGGTCGTTCTCGACGCCGGGCTGCCGCTCGGCGAACTGCTGCACATCACCGAGGCCGACGTCGATACCGAAAAATTCACGCGCTCGCGGTTGGGGCTGGGCACCCGGCTGAGCCGCGACGAGATGCTGCAACTGGCGCTGATGTCGTCCGAGAACCGGGCAGCCAGCGCGCTCGGGCGTCACTATCCGGGCGGGCTTGCCGCCTTCGTCATGCGGATGAACGCGAAGGCTCGTGAACTCGGGATGACCGATACGCGCTTCATCGAACCGACCGGGCTGTCCAGCGCCAACGTGTCGACCGCCGTCGACCTCGCAAAGCTGGTGGCGGCTGCGTCCGAATATCCGCTGATCCGCGACTATTCGACCGCCTCGTCGCTGATCGTCGAGGCCGGGCCGCGCGCGGTCAGCTACCGGAACACGAATCGGCTGATCGACCGCGCCGACTGGCAGATCGGCCTGCAGAAGACCGGCTACATCTCCGAAGCGGGCAACTGCCTGGTCATGCGCACCTCGATCGATGGGCGCCCGATCGTGCTGGTCCTGCTCGATGCCGATGGCAAGCTGTCGCGATTCGGCGATGCCCAGCGCATCCGCAGCTGGCTCGAGACCGGGCCTCGGCCCGACGACGGCATGCGCGCGCTGGTTCAGCCGTCGCGCGATTCGTAGCCCAGCGCCGACGAGATCAGGGCTGCCGTGCGGCAGACCTGATCGATCCAGTCGTCCTGCAGGAAGTCGGCCGGCGCCGAGATCGACAGACCGGCGACCAGGCGTCCCGTGTCGTCGCGCACGCCGGCAGCGATGCAGCGTACGCCCAGCTCCAGTTCCTCGTTGTCGCGCGCATAGCCGCGCGCACGCACCAGCGCCAGTTCGCGCTCCAGGCGCGCCGGCTCGGTGATGCTGTTCTTCGTGTGGCCGACGAGCCCGGTGCGCGCGGCATAGGCACGGACGTTCTTCGGTTCGTCGAGCGCCAGGAACAGCTTGCCCACCGAGGTCAGGTGCAGCGGTGCGCGACCGCCGACCGCGCGCACGACCTGCATGCCCGACCGCTCGGAGACCGCGCGCTCGACGTAGACGATCTCGTCGCCCTGCCGGATCGACAGGTTGACCGGCTGGCCGGTCGCCCGGTGCAGTTCGCGCATCGGCGACTGCGCGGCGTCGCGCACGTTGAGCCGTGACTTGACCAGGTTGCCGAGCTCGAGCAGGCGGATGCCGAGCTGGTAGCTGCCCGGTTCGGAGCGGTCGACCAGGCGCGAGGCGACCAGGTCGTTCAGGATCCGGTGCGCGGTCGACGGATGCAGCCCGGTGCGGACCGACAGGTCTTTCAGGCTGACGGGATCGGACTGTTCGGCGAGCGCGTCGAGCAGCGAGACGAGGCGGTCGATGACCTGGATCGCGGTCTTGCCGGCGGAATCCGGGTTGCGAGGACGAGGCATGGCAAAATTCTATACCACGTCGTGAAATTCGTCAGCCGGGGACGCCGGTCCGGTCCGATAAACGGCAGGCGGACGCCGCCGGGCTTGCACGTACCCGGCAGGATCGCGCCCTTGGCGGTATGCTTCCCGACGACAGCAACTCCGCAGGCAAGGCATGACGAACATCGAATCTTCCGATGCCCGAACGCCCGGAAGCGGCATCGACGAGCCCGGATCCGCTGGCGCCGCAGCGCTGCCCGCACACGGCGAACCCGAGTCACCCATCGCCGTTCGAGTCAAGGCGATCGAATCGCTCCTCGTTGCGAAGGGCTACGTCGATCCTGCCGCGCTCGACGTGCTGATCGATACCTACGAAAACCGGATCGGTCCGCGTAACGGTGCGCGCGTCGTAGCGCGGGCGTGGACCGACCCGGAGTTCGATCGCTGGCTCGACCGCGACGCCACGGCGGCAATTGCCTCGCTCGGCTACACCGGGCGCCAGGGCGAGCACATGATCGTCGTGCGCAACACGCCCCAGGTCCACAACCTGGTGGTCTGCACGCTGTGCTCGTGCTATCCGTGGCCGGTGCTCGGCCTGCCGCCAGTCTGGTACAAGTCGGCGCCGTACCGTTCGCGTGCGGTGGCCGACCCGCGCGGCGTGCTCGCCGAGTTCGGCGTCGAGTTGCCGCCCGAGACCGAGATCCGGGTCTGGGACTCGACCGCCGAGATCCG
>CALLYQ010000178.1 GCA_937858875.1 uncultured Lautropia sp.
GTTTCCGCCATGCCGACAGCGAGAGGGCCGACGACCCGACTGCGAGCGGCGATGTCCCGACTGTGAGCGGCGACGAGTCGATTCCGACGTGCGTCGGCTCCAGGACGCTAGTCAGAGATCGCCGGTCGATCTCGCGCAAACGATCACGCTCTTTGCGCAAGGCCGCCAAGGTCTCCGGCAGCCGCTGCCGCAGCATGGGCAGCACCCTGTCGATCTCCGGGATCAGTTGCCGCCTGACCGCGTTGCGCAGCAGGGTCTCGTTGCGATTCGATGGATCCTCGATCCAGGCGAGGCCGTGCGATCGCGCCCAAGCTTCGAGAACGCTGTGCGGCAGGCCGAGGAAGGGTCGGAGCAGGCGCAAACTGCCTCGCATCGTATCCGGCTCGATCGATACCAGGCCGTCGAGGCCGGCGCCGCGCGCGAGCCGCAGCAGGAAGGTCTCGAGCTGGTCGTCGGCGTGATGCGCAGTCAGCAATGCCGCGGCGCCGACTTCTGCGGCGACGCTCACGAAGGCCGCATAGCGATGTTCGCGCGCCCAGGCTTCGACGCTCTCGCCCTGTCGCGGCGCACCGGCCAGCCGCACGACCCGACAGTCGACTCCGAGCGAAGCCGCCGACTCGACACAATGACGCGCCCACTCGGCCGATGGCGCCTGCAGCCGGTGATCGACATGGATCGCCAGCAGGCGCTTGCGCGATTCGACTGCCGATCCGGCAGCGGCCGACGTCAGCAACTCGACAGCAGCATGCAGCAGCACCGTCGAGTCGAGCCCGCCGCTGAACGCGACGAGGACCCGACCGTCCGTGTCGATCCGCGCAAGCGCATCACGCAGCGCGTCGCAAGGCGCAGTGGGCGGCGCGTCGCGCTGCACGGTCAGTGGAGCCCCATGAGGCGCGCCGAACGGCCCCTCTACCGGCGGCCGTCTCCTTGAACTTGCCATAGCCGAGGATCCGCTCGTGGCGCTGCCTGAGCAGCTCTTCGACCGGCGCGGCCTGCAGTTGGCGCAAGGCGTCGGTCAGCGCGCGCTTGAGCGTCAGCGCCATCTGCTGCGGATCACGGTGCGCGCCGCCCACGGGCTCGTTGATCACGCGATCGACGAGCCCCAGCGTCTTCAGACGCTGCGCGGTGATGCCCAGCGTCTCGGCGGCTTCGGGCGCCTTCGCCGCGCTTTTCCACAGGATCGCTGCGCAGCCTTCGGGCGAGATGACCGAGTAGACCGCGTATTGCAGCATCAAGGTGACGTCGCCGACGGCAATGGCCAGCGCGCCGCCGGAACCGCCTTCGCCGATGATCGTAGTGATGATCGGCACACGCAGCGCAGCCATTTCGTACAGGTTGCGGCCGATCGCTTCGGACTGATTGCGCTCTTCGGCGCCGACGCCGGGAAACGCGCCTGGCGTGTCGACGAAGCTGAGCACCGGCACGTCGAATTTCTCGGCGAGCTTCATCAGCCGCAGCGCCTTGCGGTAGCCCTCCGGACGGGGCATGCCGAAGTTGCGGTAACCGCGTTCCTTCGTGTCGCGCCCCTTCTGGTGGCCGATCACCATGACCGACTGCCCGTTCAGGCGCGCGAGCCCGCCGACGATGGCCGGGTCGTCGGCGTATACGCGGTCGCCGTGCAGCTCATGGAAATCAGTGAAGATCGATTTCGTGTAGTCGAGCGTATACGGCCGCTGCGGATGCCGCGCCACCAGCGCGACCTGCCAGGGCGTCAACTTGGCGTAAGTGTCCTTGACCAGCGCCTGGCTCTTCTTGTGCAGGCGTTCGACCTCATCGGCGATGTCGAGTGCCGAGTCTTCCTGCGCGAAGCGCAGCGCCTCGATCTTCTGCTCGAGATCGGCGATCGGTTGCTCGAACTCCAGGAATGTTGTTTTCATTCAGATTTCCGCGGTGCCCGGTTCGAGGCTTCGCCACAGGTACCAGGTGGCCACTGTGCGCCACGGCCGCCAGCTTTCGCCGATCTGCCGGGCCTCCGTCCGCGACACGCTTTCCCCGTTGCGGTAGTTTTTTTCGATGCCGCGCACGAGTCCGAGGTCGTCGACCGGCAGGACATCGGGTCGCAGCAGATTAAAGATCAGAAACATTTCGGCTGTCCAGCGTCCGATCCCGCGCACGGCGACCAGCTCTTCGATGATCGCCTCGTCGTCGCGCCCGGGCCAGTGCGTCGGATCGACCTCGCCGCTGTGGAATCGCCGCGCCAGGTCCTTCACGTATTCGGCCTTGCGCTGCGACAGCCCGCAGCCGCGCAGCGTCGTGATCCGCATCCGCGCCACGCGCTGCGGCGTGACCTCGCGACAGGCAATGCCAAAGCGGTTCCAGACCGAGGCCGCCGCCTTTACCGAGATCTGCTGGCCGACGATCGCGCGCGCCAGCGTCGTGAACGGGTCGCCGCGCGCAACCAGGTGGATCGGACCGCAGGCGGCGATCAGGCGCGCCATGACCGGGTCGCCGCTGCCCAGTTCGGCGCAGGCCTGGTCCCAGAACGCCGGTTTCATCGCGTGTGCGGCCTGCCGCTCAGTGCCGCACCAGCGGCAGGTTGAACAGCAGGTTCTGCGGCTTCATCTGCAGCACGCCGTGCTCGTCCATCGCCAATGCGAGGTAGACGGGTCGGCCGGCGAGCTCGGAATCCTGATCGCGCAGATGCTCGAAGTCGAGCCGCATCAGCAGCAGCAGGCGCCGATGCTGCGCCGGCTCGAGACCGCCTTCGCGCCACAGCGTGTCGAGCAGCTGCGTGGCCTGGGCGTCGAGCCCGACGTGCCAGCGCCAGCGTGGATCCTCGATCCCGGACAGCGTGCGCAGCTTCACCGCC
>CALLYQ010000179.1 GCA_937858875.1 uncultured Lautropia sp.
GTGCCCGGCGCCGACCCGGTGCACCGGGTCACGATCGTGCCGCGCGGCCAGGCGCTCGGCGTGACCTACCAGCGGCCGGCCGAGGACCGCTACAACTATCCGGAGGCCTACCTGCGCGGACGCATCATCGGCATGCTCGGCGGGCGCGCAGCCGAGGAGGTCGTCTACGGCACGAAGACCACCGGTGCCGAGAACGACATCGAGCAGGCGACGAACCTGGCGCGCAACATGGTCACGCGCTGGGGCATGAGCGAGAAGCTCGGCATGGTGCAACTCGCGCCACGGCAGAACCCCTACCTGGGCGGCAGCGCGGGGTTCGGCGGCGAGAAGCCGTTCAGCGAGCAAACGGCGCGGCTGATCGACGACGAAGTCCACCAGTTGATCAACGACAGCCACGCCGAGGCACTGCGCCTGCTGCGCGAGCACCGCAAGCAACTCGATGCGCTGGCTGCGGCACTGGTCGCGCAGGAAACGCTGAACGAAAAGGAGATCCTGCAGGTCACCGGGCTGCCGCCGGCGCCGCAGCTCGAAACGCGGCCGCTGCCGGTGATGGACGAGGAGGAGTCCGGGCGGACAGTCGGGCAAACTTGAGGAGTCGCCCGCTGGCATTCTCACCTCGACTGTCGGAGAATGGGCACATGTCCGCTGTTCTTCATATTGCACCGATGCAGCCAGACGTGCTTGCAGCACGTTGGCGTCAGCTCTTGCACAGCGGAGATCTGGATGAGTTGTCCGAAGGCTATCGCCTCGAGCTCGACCAGTTTGGAGAACTGATCGTGTCGCCTCAGCCCACGAACCGCCATCAGGTTCTTGCAGGGCTGGTCTGCGATCAGCTCAGGGACGCGCTGAATGGATTTGCGCTCGCTGGAGAACTGCGCATCCTCACGCCGATCGGCGTGAGGACGCCCGACGGTTTCTGGACCACGGAGCCTTCGCGCGTACTCGAGGAGCCGATCCTGCGCGCACCCGAGATCTGCATCGAAATCGCCTCGCCGGGCGATAGCGCCGAGTGGCTGGCCCGCAAGGCCGCGGCATTCCTCGACGCCGGTTCGCAGGAAGTCATTGTCGTGTCGGTCGATGGCACGTCGGCACGGTACTTCAGGGTCGACGGACAGCACGATCGAAGTGCGTTCGTGAATCTTCGTCTTCCACCGCTGAGTTCCTGGACGCCGGCTCGCTGATCTCGATTCGGGGCCGGCCGACGCAGTGCGACTGGCTTACCGTCCTGGCGCACCGGCAAAGCCCGGTGGGTTCTCGACGAACCACTGCACGATTTCCGGCATCTGCGGCTCGAAGTTGCCCGGCGCCGAAAAGTTCAGCACACCGGCGCGTTGCGCACCGCGATTCTCGAAATCGTGCGTGGTACCGCCCGGCGCCAGCACGAACGAGCCTTTCGGCGCATCGACCCAGCGTTCGCCGATCAGGAAGCTCATCGTGCCCTCGATCACGTAGAAGACGTCGTCTTCAGGATGCGAATGCGCGCCGGGGCCTTGCGTGTGCGGCTCGAGCCACCATTCGGACACCGAGTAGAGATTTGCCGTTTCTGCGCCGTCGGCCTTGAACAGCGCCGAAATCCGGCCCATCGGGTAGGCGCGGCCCTGTTCCGGCAACAGGAACACCGGCGTGCGGCGGGCTGTCGAAGGCGCGTCTTGCATCAGTTCCTCCTCACGGGGCGACAGCAGCCGTACTCGATCTGCTCGTCCGCATCCGGCCGTCCGCCGGGTGTCAGGTCGAACAGCGTCCACAGCGGCTCGACGGTGCCCATGTGCCGCATGTCCTGGCCCGGATCCGGTGGCTCGAAAAGCATCTCGGACGCCCAGTGCAGCCGGATCGTCCCTTCGGGCCATCGCTTGAATACCGTCATGATCGGTGCCTGCTGGCCGTCGGCGCCCTCGCCATGGTAGTCACGTTTGAAACTGCTGTTCGCGGCAGACAACAGCCGGACGTGCTTCCATCCCTTGTCCCGTGCAAACGCCGCGACCCGCTCGATCGGGGCCTTCGCGACCACGGCGAGATTGCCGCCCAGTCCCTCGAAGTGTGGAATCATGCCGTCCCACATGTCGATCAGCGCCGTGCATGAAGGGCAAGGGCCCTCGGACAGCGGCAGCCGGGCCATGGCCCCGGCCGTCGGGCCCGGGCGCCTGTCCTCGGCATGCCGGGGAAACATGTAGTGGTAGAGCATCAGGCTGTCTCCGCCGCGGAACAGCTCGGACAGGCGCACCGTCGCGGGTGCGCCGTCCGCTCCGATGCAGTCGAACGGATAGTCTTCCGGCACTTCGCCGCCCGCAGGCAGCGCCCTCAGTTCGGCAGCGACAGCCTCCATTTCCCGTCGCAGCCTCACCTCGCGTCGCAACAGCGCCACACGCGCGTGCCGGTAGTCCTGCGTTTCGTTCGGGAAGGTCACAGTCATGATCCTCTCCTTGCTGACGGAGAACCCGCGGCTTTCTGCCACGGACGAGATGGCGAACCGATTCCGTATCCGGCTATCCGTTCAGATCTGTCCGCCGTGCTCTGTCGACATCAGCGCCGGCCGCACGAGCCCCGGCGCATCCCGCTCGTCGCCATCGCTCGCCGTCACGTGTTCTTTCGAAATCAACGCATAGAACACCGGCACCACGAACAGCGTGAACACGGTCCCGACCACCATGCCGGTGACCAGCACGATCCCGATGCTGTTGCGCGCCTCGGCGCCCGGGCCGGAAACGAACACCAGCGGCATGTGCCCGAACACCGTCGCGGCCGAGGTCATCAGCACCGGGCGCAGCCTCGTGAGCGAGGCTTCGCGCAGCGCGTCCATCTTCGCCAGACCGGATTCCTTCAGCTTGTTCGCGAACTCGACGATCAGGATCCCGTTCTTGGCGATCAGCCCGACCAGCGTGATCAGGCCGACCTGCGAATAGATGTTGATCGTGGTCAGGTCGACGAAGGTGAACACCAGCGCGCCGGAGATCGCCAGCGGCACCGAGCCGAGCAGCACGATCAGCGGATCGCGGAAGCTGTGGAACTGCGCGGCCAGCACCAGATAGATCAGCACCAGCGAGAAGCCGAGCGTGACCGCGAGCGTCTGGCCTTCGTGGCGGATCTGCCGCGATTCGCCGACGTAGTCGAGGACGACTCGGGTGCCCGAGTCGCGTGCCGTTTCCTCGAGCACTCGCAAGCCTTCCTCTTTCGTGACTCCCGGCGCGACGCCGCCGAACACGCGCACCGCGTTGCGCTGCTGGAAGCGGTTCAGCGTGCGCGGCGCCGTCGTCGTTTCGATTCGCGCGAAGGTCGAGACCGGCACCAGGTCGCCGTCGGGCGTGCGCACCTTCAGGTCGAGCAGCCGGCTTGGCGACGCGCGGTCCTCGTCGCCGACTTGCGGGATGACCTTGTAGCTGCGGTCGAACCAGTTGAAGCGGTTCACATGGTTGCCGCCCAGCAGCGTGCCGAGTTCGCGGCCGACGCTGGCCAGGTCCAGCCCCAGGTCGGCGATGCGCTCGCGGTCGAGCACGACGCGCGCCTCGGGCAGGTCCATCTTCAGGTCGGTGTCCACGTACAGGAACTTGCCGCTCTGCATGCCGGCGCCGATCACGTTCGCCGCGGTCTCGAGCATCTGCTCCGGCGGTGCGTCGGACTGCATGACCAGTTCGACGTCGTACTGCCCGGGCGTCGGCAGCGGCGGGTCGAGGCGCGGGAACACGCGCAGCCCGGGCACCTGCGAGACTGCGGCGTAGACGTCGCCGTACATCTGCTCGGTCGAGCGGCTGCGCTGCTGCCAGTCCTTTGCGACCAGGCCGCCGAAGCCACCCCAGTTCGCCGTCAGCGACCAGGTGAACTCGGTTTCGGGGAACGCCGTGATCGCATCGACGACATGCAGGTGCTCGCGGTTCGTCGCGGCCAGCGTCGAGTCGGGTGCCGCCTCGAAGAACAGCGAGATATGGCGCTGATCCTCAACCGGTGCCAGCTCCTGGCGTGACATCTGGTACAGCGGCCAGGCTGCCGCTGCGATCGCCAGCGATGCGACTACGATCGCCCAGCGAATGCCGAGCGCCACGTCGAGTGCCCGCGCGTAGCCGCGTCGCACGACGCCGAAGACCCGATCGACCAGCGCGCTGAGCCGGGCCCGCCGGCCGTGCGGATGGACGAAGCGCGAGCTCATCAGCGGCGACAGCGTCAGCGCGACGATCCCCGAGACGACGACCGCGGCGGCCAGCGTGACCGCGAATTCGAGGAACAGCGAGCCGGTCAGCCCGCCCTGGAAGCCGATCGGCGCATAGACGGTGGCCAGCGTGATCGTCATCGCGACGATCGGACCGAGCAGTTCGCGCGCACCGATCAGCGCCGCGTCGACCCGCGTGCGGCCCTCGCGCACGTGGCGCTCGACGTTCTCGACGACGACGATCGCATCGTCGACGACGAGCCCGACCGACAGCACGATCGCGAGGATCGTCAGCAGGTTCAGGCTGAAGCCGAACGCGTACATGACGATGCCGGCGCCGATCAGCGAGACCGGCATCGCGACCAGCGGCACCAGCGCGGTCCGGATCGAACCGAGAAACAGGAACACGACCAGTGCGACGATCGCGATCGTCTCGGCCAGCGTCTTCCCGATTTCCTCGAGTGCATCGCGCATGAACATCGTGCCGTCCCAGACGAGCCGCATCTCGATGTCGGGCGGCAGCGTCGGGCGCAGTTCGTCCATCGCGGCCCGCAGGCGGTCGGCGACCTCGAGCTCGTTGACGCCGGGCACTGGCCAGACGCCGAGATAGACGCTTTGCCGGTCGTTGTACTTGGCGACCAGAGTCGCTTCCTCGGCGCCGAGTTCGACGCGCGCAACGTCGCTCAGGCGCACGATCGCGCCGTCGCGGTCGGCGACGATCAACTGCTTGAACTCGTCTACCGAGCGCAGGTCGGTGTTCGCCAGCAGGTTCAACTGGACCAGACTGCCTTTGGTCTGGCCGACGGCCGCCAGGTAGTTGTTGCGCTGGAGCGCGGCGTGCACGTCGCCCGGCGTGAGGTTCAGCGCGGCAAGCCGGTCCGGGTCGATCCAGACGCGCATCGCGATGTTGCGCCCGCCTTCGTTGTTGGTCACGCGCTGCACGCCCGCGATCGTCGCGAACTGCGGCTGCACGGTGCGCGTCAGCCAGTCGGTGACCGCCGACACGCTGCGTTCGCTCGACGTGAAGCTGACGTAGAACGCGGCGTAAGGGCGGTCGGCGCGCTGCACCTCGACCGCCGGCGGCTCGGCCTCGGCCGGCAGCTCCGAGCGCACCTGCTGCAGACGCGCGGTGACCTGTGCGAGCGCAGCCGTGCTGTCCTGGTTCAGCTTCAACCGCACGGTGACCTTGCTCTGGCCGGCGCGGCTTTCCGACTCGACGTAGTCGACGCCGCTGATCGACGACACCGCGCGCTCGATCGGTGTCGTCACGAAGCCGCGCACCGTGTCGGCGCTGGCGGCGGTGTAGACGGTCGTGACGACGATCGACGAGCTCTCGATATCCGGATATTGCTGCACCGGCAGCGTCGCGAGCGCGCGCCAGCCGAGCAGCACGATGAACAGGTTGACGACGATCGCGAAGACCGGATGCCGGATGAAGACGTCGGTGAAGGCTTTCATGGCATCAGTCCCCGGCCAGCAGTCGGGCCTGCGGCGCTGGCGCGTCGAGGACCGCGACGAGCATCGCGTCGCGCAGCTTGAACGAGCCCGATGCGGCAACCCGCTCGGTCGGCTCGAGGCCGCTGCGGATCAGCACTTCGTCGCCCAGCAGCGCAGCCACCTCGACCGTGCGCAGGTCGGCGCGCGTGCGTCCTTCCTCGTCCTCGGCCAGCACGAACACGTGATCGCCGGCCGGCCCCTTGCGCAGCGCGCTCGCCGGAATCGCAACGGCCGGCTGCGCCGCGCCGGTTGCGACGGCCACGCGTACCGACGACCCGGGCGCCGGTGATGCGTCGGTTCGCGCGATCCGCGCGCGTACCGCCGTGTTGCGCGTGTCACGATCGACGCGAGCGTCGAGCGCCAGCACCTTCGCCGGCACCGGCGTGCCGCCGTGGCCGGCGAAAACCTTCAGCTCGTCGCCGACCTGCAGTGCCACGGCGACGTCTTGCGGCACCGTGAAGTCCACGTGCAGCGCCTCGTCGACGCCCTGCAGCGTCGTCAGCATGCTGCCTTCGTTCAGGTACTGGCCCGGATGCACATCGGCCATGCCGACCTGCGCGCGGAACGGTGCGCGGATCGTCTTGCGTTCGATCAGTGCGCGAGTGCGGGCGATGTTGGCCAGCGCCACCTCGCGCTCGGCGCGCGCCCGGTCGACTTCCTGTTGCGAGGTCGCGTTGACCTCACGCAGCTTGCGCAGCCGTTCGAGCGTCGTGCGCGCGAGTTCGGCCTGCGCTTTCTGCGCCTCGAGTTCGGCCCGTTCGACCGAGGTGTCGAGCGCGATCAGCACCGCGCCGGCGTCGACGACCTCGCCCGGGCGCAGCGCGACTTCGCTCACGGTGCCCGGCAGTTCGTTTCGCAGCGTCACGGAGCGTCGCGCCAGAACCGTGCCGATCGAGCTCAGCGTCTGGCGATGCGAGCGTTGCTGCGCGACGGCGGCCGTCACCGACTCCATCGGTTCCGGCATCGCGGCCGACGAGGCGTTGGCCTGCTGGATGGCGCCGTGCTTCCAGACGGCGAGGCCGCCGCCGGTCGCGACGACGGCGACCAGCAGCAGGGCGGATGCGAGCGAGCGGTTCATTGCGCCGTCTCCGGAACATTCGGAATACAGCGGTATTTGAAGTTCGCGGCCTTACTGCCCCATGTCGCGACGTGCAGTGGGCATTACATTCGAAACCGTCGCGCTTGCGCGCCTGCCACGCTTCAGTCGTCGTGCCGGCTTTCGTACTGTCCGGGCGTGACGCCGGCGCGCGCGAGAATCTGCCGCAGGTGGACGATCGCGCTGGCGTCGAGCACGTTGCTGTGGTGCGGCCGGTGCAGGATGTCCTCGAAGCGCTCGAACCTGACACGGACGCGGGCGCCGGACAGCGGCTCGAGCGAGGCGCCGACGTGGCGCAGCAGCGACTCGGCCTCGCGCCAGTGCAGGTTGCCGCTTGGCGGGTCGTGGAAGACGGAGCGCAGCAGCTTGGCGTGGCGATGGCTCATGGCGGTCCAGCCGGTTGGAATGATGGTACGCCGCCACGGCGGCTGCGTCAGCCGGCTGGCGCAAGCTCACCCCGCGGCGGCCACTCCGGCAGGAAACGGCGGCTCGAAGCGCAGCAGCAGCAGCGCGTTGCCGAGCACGAAGACGCTCGACAGCGCCATTGCGCCGGCCGCCAGCATCGGCGACAGCAGCGTGCCGCTGACCGGATACAGGATGCCGGCGGCCACCGGGATCAGCGCCGCGTTATAGGTGAAAGCCCAGAACAGATTCTGCGCGATGTTGCCGATCGTGGCACGCGACAGCGCGATCGCGTTCGGCACGCCGCCGAGGTCGCCGGACATCAGCACGAGGTCGGCGGCCTCGATCGCGATGTCGGTGCCGGTGCCGATCGCGATGCCGACGTCGGCCTCGGCCAGCGCCGGGGCGTCGTTGATCCCGTCGCCGACGTAGGTCACGCGGCCGTGTTCGGCCTTCAGCCGCCGGATTGCATCGACCTTGCCGCCCGGCAGCACTTCGGCGACGACCTCGTCGATGCCGAGCTGCCGCGCGATCGCCTCGGCCGTGTGCCGGTTGTCGCCGGTGATCATGGCGATCTTCAGGCCGAGTTCGTGCAGCGCGCGGATCGCGGCCGGCGTCGTCTCGCGGATCGGGTCCGCGACCGCGATGATCGCGGCCAGCCGGCCGTCGATTGCCGCGTACAGCGGCGTCTTGCCTTCGTGACCGAGGCGCTGCGCCTGTTCGGCGAACACGTCGACCGAAAGGCCGAGCTTGCCCATGAAGCGGTCGGCGCCGATCTCGACGCGAACGCCGTCGATGCTGGCGCGCACGCCGTAGCCGGTCACCGATTCGAAGTCTGCGAGCTCGCCGAGCGCCAGGCTCTCGCCTTGCGCCGCGTCGACGATCGCGCGCGCGATCGGATGCTCGGACTTCGCCTCGACGGTGGCGACTCGGGCGAGCACCTCGCCGCGGTCGAAGCCGGGCGCCGTGACCAGGTCGGTCAGTTCGGGCCGTCCGCGCGTCAGCGTGCCGGTCTTGTCGACGGCGACGACGCGCGAATCCTTCAGCAGCTGCAGCGCGTCGCCCTTGCGGAAAAGCACGCCCATCTCGGCGGCCCGGCCGGTACCGACCATGATCGAGGTCGGCGTGGCCAGTCCCATCGCGCACGGGCAGGCAATGATCAGAACGGCGACCGCGTTGACCAGCGCGAAGCTGAGCGCCGGCGACGGGCCGAAGATCAGCCAGATGCTGAAAGTCAGCACGGCTGCCGCCATCACGGCCGGCACGAACCACATCGTCACGCGGTCGACCATCGCCTGGATCGGCAGCTTCGAGCCCTGTGCCTGCGCGACCATCCGGATGATCTGCGACAGCAAGGTGTCGCTGCCGACCTTGGTCGCGCGAAAGGCGAGGGCACCGTTCTGGTTGACGGTGCCGCCGACGACCTCGGCGCCAGGCTGTTTCTCGACCGGGACCGGCTCGCCGGTGATCATCGACTCGTCGACGTAGCTGCTGCCTTCGACGACCTCGCCGTCGACCGGCAGCCGCTCGCCGGGGCGCACCTCGACGACGTCGCCGGCACGCACCTCCGCGATCGGCAGTTCGAGCACCTGCCCGTCGCGGCGCACGCGTGCAGTACGGGCCTGCAGGCCGACCAGCCGGCGGATCGCTTGCGAAGTGCGGCCTTTCGCGCGCGCCTCGAGGTAGCGGCCGATCAGGATCAGCGCAACGATGACTGCTGCGGCTTCGAAATAGACGTTG
>CALLYQ010000180.1 GCA_937858875.1 uncultured Lautropia sp.
TCGGGCAGCAACAGCGAGATCCCGATCACGATCGCCAACGTGCATTTGTCGCGGATCACCGGGGTGCCGCTGAACCTGGGCACCTTCATGCTGTCGAAGCTCGACGAGGCGCGCGACCAGTGGTCGCACAAGTTCTCGCGCGGCGAGCAGATGATGCTGCTTCGGAAGGCAGGCGAAGCGCGACTGGCCAACGCGGCACCAGGGCCGGGGCGGGGGCTGATCTTTCTGTCGGGCGACATCCACGTCGGATGCATCTTCGACATCAGCTCGCTGAAGCCGCGATTCGACGCGGTGTCGCTGACCTCGTCGGGCATCAGCGCGCTCGAGGACACGCCGCTCGTCGTCGGCACCTTTCTCGACGAGAAGGTGCCATTGGGCGGCGGGTTCGCGTCGACGCTGCGTGACGTTGTCCGCGATTTCAACTTCGGTGTCGTGCAGGTGGTGCCGACCGGCACCGGCGCGCAGATCACGCCGGCCATCGCGCATGAGGGCAACGCGTGGGCGGCAGGGGCGAATCTCAAAGATCTGTTGTAGGGCTGACTCACTCGGGTTTGAACCCGATCGCGTGAAGCAGCCTACGCGTCGATAGTCCGCTTCGGGCCAGCGGCAGCACGCGGGGTGCCGGGGTGCGAGGCGCGGCCTGCCTCGAGCGGCGCGGCTTGCTGCTGTTCTGTCCGGATTGCGTCCCCAATCCCTACGAGTCGATTCCCAACAAGCCCCACCAATCGCGCGCACCGTGCAGCACGCGCACGATGGACACGCCGCTTGGTCGCGGCAAGTAGAAAATCAGATAACCGTCAAAGTCCTTGACGCTCCACTTGCGCAGGCCCGCCAGCTCTGGAGACGCGAGCATCAAGGGAGCGCCCATCAACGGTTGGCCTGCCAAATCGCGGAAGGTCGCCTCGGCGCGCGCCAGGAAGCGCTCCGCCGTTTCGATCCCGGCGTTCTCGGCCAGATAGACGAAGTGCTCAACGAGGTCACGCCTGGCTGCCGTGCGCTGATGGACCGTCGGCATCAGCGCTTGGCTTTGTCGCGCGCCTGCACACGCGCGAGGGCTTCGCTGCGAATGGCTTTCCAGTCTTCGGCCGTCAACTCGCTCTCGGGACTGTTCAGGCCCTCGAGCAGCTTGGCCTCCAATTGCTCCTCGGCCTTGCACTTTTCGTCGGCGCGGATCAACTCGCGCACGTATTCGCTGGCGCTGCTGTAGCGGCCCTGAGCGATCTGCCCGTCCACGAACTGCTTCAAGCGTCCGGGCAGAGAAATGTTCATGCTCTCCACGTGCATACCTCCACAACGTCATGGTGCCAATCCCCATGCTCCCAATCATGTCATAAAATGGCATAACGTGCCATTCCTGGCCTCTGCCAACATGACATGAGGCTGAATCGATAGCGGCCGGAACTGTCGATCATCGGACATGGTGATCGACATGCAGGACCAGCGACTCGACAGCATCGAGAGACTGGAAGAGCTTTGGCCGCCACGGCGGCGCTCTCAGGCTGATATGCCAGTGACCGCCGACGAGCCCGCCTCGACGGTTGACATCGAATCGGAAGGGGAAGCTCTCGCAATGGAGGATGCCGCATCGCAAGTTGCCGCGCCCGAGGCGCCCCGGCGACCGGTGCGCAGATTCTCCGCCTTCCACTGCCTCCGCCAGAGACGGCGCGGCGACTTGCCGATGCGTTGTCGGCAGTCTCGGAGGCCTTGCGTCGGGGGTCGCCGTAGCACTTGCCGACGTTACGGCCGGGCTTCGAACACCAGATTGAACGGCGTCTCGGCGGCGCGCCGGAAACTTCCGAACCCAGCCGACGTGACCACCTTGCTCAGCCGCGCCTCGCCGGCCTGGGCCCCCAGGCACAGGCCCACCTCCTGTGAGCGCGAGCACGGCGTGCACAGCAGCGTGGAGGCCGCGTAAATAGATCCGCCCGACAGGATTCAGGTTATCGGTCAGCGAATCGTTGGCGAACGGCTCTACGATCAGCCAGTGGCCGGTCGGCTTCATTGAGCGAAGGACATGCTTGGCGGCGCCGGCGGGATCGCCCATGTCGTGCAGGCAATCGAACATCGCCACGAGGTCATAGTCCTCACCAGGAAAATCCTTTGCCTTGGCGACTTCGAACTGCACGCGCTCGGCAACGCCGGCGGCCTGCGCCGCCTTCCGGGCGGCGAGGATCGAGCCGTCGTGATAGTCGAAGCCCCTGACGCGCGAGTTCGGATAGGCCATCTATTCGATCCGAAATCCGGACAAGCTCGAGCGCATTCCGGCGGATTGACCGGCGCCTGTCACATCGGGCTGCCGTCGCCCGTCTGAGGGACATGGAGGGCCGCATGGGGCGGCCGTCCGCGACCGGAGTTCACACGATATGACCCGTACCGCCCGCCTTCCGTACCAGAAACTGGCCCCGAAAGCCTTCAGAAAAATGCTCGACCTCTCGGCTGCCGTGCACGACGGCCTGCTCGACAGGCGCCTGATCGACTTCGTCTTCCTGCGCGTGTCGCAGCTCAACGGCTGCGCGTTCTGCACCGACATGCATTGGCGCGACCTGATGCAGCAGGGCGTCGATCCGCGCCACGCCAACGGCGTCGCCGTCTGGCGCGAAGCGCCGTTTTTCGACGATCGCCAGCGGGCTGCCCTGCATTGGGCAGAGCTCCTTACCGTTTCGCCGCACAGCGAAGAAAGCGAGGCGTCGTTCACGAGGCTTCGACAGCAGTTTTCCGACGAAGAAATCGCCGAACTCGGCTTCGCCATCGCCGCCATCAATGCCTGGAACGTGCTCGGCATCGGCTTTCGCAGTCCGATTCCCGAGCGGGCGTAACCGCAGCCCGGGAAGTGGACGGGGCCGCTTTGCGCACGCATCCGCACCGGGCAGCGCGGTTGCTGGGCCCCGGCCATGGCCTCCCGAACGACGCGGATACCTGCTGCCAGCGAGCCCGACGCGTCGCTGTGGCAACTCGTCAAGCAGTCCTTCCAGGGCTGGCTGGATGACTACGCCCCGAGCATGGGGGCCGCGATCTCGTACTACACCGCCTTCTCGATCGCTCCAGTGCTCTTGATCGCGATCTCGGTCGCCGGGCTCGTTTTCGGCGAGGAAGCGGCGCGCGGCGAGGTCTTCGAGCAGTTGAAGGGATTGATGGGGGCTGACAGCGCCGCCGCGGTCCAGGAAATGGTCGAGCGCGCCGGCGAACCCGAGCGGGGCGCCGGGGCAGCGCTGATTGGTTTCGTCACGCTGGCAATCGGAGCGACGACCGTCTTCGCCGAACTGCAGAGCGCGCTCGATCGCATCTGGAAGGCGCCCGAGCGCTTGAAGCCGTCCGGCATCTGGGGTGTGCTGCGAGCGCGCCTGCTGTCCTTCGGCATCGTCTTGTCGATCGGGTTCCTGCTCATCGTCTCGCTGGTCGCAAGCGCCGCGATCTCGGCGCTGTCGGCATGGTGGGGGCCGTATTTCGAGCAGTGGAGCTATATCGCGCGGGCGCTCGATTTCCTGGTCCCGATCGTGTTGCTGACGATCGGCTTCGCGCTGATCTACAAGATCGTTCCGACCGTCAAGGTGGCATGGCGCGACGTTCTCGTCGGCGCGATCGCGACGGCGGTGATGTTCACGATCGGCAAGTTCCTGATCGGGCTCTACGTCGCGCATGCCGCGGTGGCTTCGCCGTTCGGCGCGGCCGGTTCGCTGGTGATCCTGCTCATCTGGGTCTACTACTCGGCACAGATCTTTCTGCTGGGCGCCGAGTTCACCTGGGCGTGGTCGCGGCGAAGGGTCGCGCGCAGCGGCGTTCGGAGGGGCGTCACGGCGGACGAGGGCGCCAACTGAGTCCTTCGAGCCGCCAGCGCCGTTCGACTGAGCATTCGCGCGAGACGCAGTGGACTAGGGGTCGGAGCCCGGCCATGAATCCCGCATCGGGGGTTTCGAAGCGTGCTCGTCGCAATGTCCGGGCGCGTCTCGGCTCACTGACGCAGCGACGGCTGCCGCGCCCTCCCAGGCTTTCGGCCGAAGCGTGGCGGCAATTCGTGGCCGTCGCGCGCCCGTACTGGACCGGGTCGCAACGCAAGGCGGCCTGGGGCCTTCTCGGTGCGCTGATCGTGCTGATGCTCGGCGAAACCTGGCTCGCCGTATTGCTGAACCGGATGACGGGCGAAATGACCTCGGCGCTGGCCGGGCACGACAGCGAGCGCTTCTGGGCTGCCGTTCACAACTGCCTGATCGTCATCGCGCTGGCCGTGCCGACCTTTGCGCTCTACTACTTCATGCGCGACGCGTTCGCCAACCGCTGGCGCCGCTGGCTCACCGCGCGCTACCTCGACGGTTATCTCGGCAATCGCCGCTACTACGACCTCGCGAACCATCCGGAGATCGACAATCCCGACCAGCGGATCGCCGAGGACATCAACACCTTCACTGCGCGCTCGGCCAACCTGCTGCTGATCTTTCTTGGTTCGGCGATGCAGTTGCTGGCTTTCAGCGCGGTGCTCTGGTCGATCTCGAAGGTGCTGGTGGCCTTCCTGACCGTCTACGCGCTGGCGGGAACCTACCTGACCGTCGTCGTGTTCGGCTCGCCGCTGATCCGCCTGAACTTCTTCCAGCTCAGGCGGGAGGCCGATTTTCGCTTCGGATTGATCCGGCTGCGCGAGAACGCCGAGTCGATCGCGTTCTATCGCGGCGAAACGCAGGAGCGCCGACAGCTCGACGACGAATACGAGCACGTGTACTCGAATTACGAGAAGCTGATCCGCAAGCAGCGATCGCTCAATCTGTTCCAGCGCGCGTTCAGCCAATTGACGCTGGTCGTCCCGAGCGTGATCCTCGCCGACTCGGTGCTGTCCGGACGCCTCGAGGTCGGTGTCGCGGTACAGGCTGGCGGTGCGTTTGCGGCGGTGCTGCTCGCGGTTTCGGTGATCGTCGATCGCTTCGATGAACTCAGCCGCTTCGTCGCGGGAATCGACCGGTTGCACGCGCTGATGTCGATGCTGCTCGATCAGTCGGACGCCGGCAGCGGGCAGGCGGCGAGAGGCGCCGGCGCAGCGAGCGGCGATGCACAAGGCGACAGGTTGCGGATCGAGCACCAGACTGGCGAGCGGATCGCGATGGCAGGCATCACGCTGCTGACGCCGCAGACGCATCGGGTCCTCGTCCGCGAACTGTCGTTCGAGGTCGGCGACGGCGAGGCGCTGCTGATCTCCGGGCCCAGCGGCAGCGGCAAGAGTTCGCTGCTCCGGGCGATGGCCGGCCTGTGGCGCGAAGGGCAGGGCACGATCGTCCAGCCTCCGGCCGAGAAGATGTTCTATCTGCCGCAGCGGCCGTACATGCAGGTGGGCACGCTGCGCGAGCAACTGCTGTATCCGGACGCCTCGCTGGAGGTCGACGACGAGCGACTCGCGCAGGTGCTCGACGAAGTCCGGCTTCCCGGGCTGATCGATGCCGTCGGCGGCCTCGACGTCGTCGACGACTGGCAGAAGCGGCTGTCGCTCGGCGAACAGCAGCGGGTCGCCTTCGCGCGGGTGCTGCTGCGGCCCTGCGAAATCGTCATTCTCGACGAGGCGACCAGCGCGCTCGATGCGGCCAACGAGGCGAGCCTGTATCGCAGGCTTCGCGACACCGGCGCCACGATGATCAGCATCGCGCACCGCGCGGCGCTGGTCGCGTTCCACGATCGCGTGCTGCAACTCGACGGCGAGGGCGGCTGGCGGATCGTGCCGGCGGCCGAGTTCAGTTTCGACGACGTTGCCGGTGCGGCTGTCCATGCGGCGGCGGCGCGTGCGTCGCTCGATGGCGGGCCAGACGAAGACTCGCCGCCGGGCGAGCCGTCATCGCCGTTGCTGCCACTGCCGGCCTCCTGAAACCCGGGTGCGGTCCGACGCGGTGAGCCGTATCGTTTTCAGTGTTCGGGTCACCGCCACGCCTCGATCCCCATGCGGACCTGTTCAGCTTCGCGTCACCTGCTGCGTCGCTTGCTGCTGCTCCGCTTCCTGCAACTGTCGCCACAGGATCTTTCCGGTCGTCGACTTCGGCAGTTCGTCGAGGAAGCTCACGATGCGCGGCGCCTTGTAGACGGCCATCCGCTCGCGGCTCCAGTCGATGATGTCCTGCTCGCTGGTGCTGCCGCGGTAACCGGGCTTCAACACGACGAGCGCCTTGACCGATTCGCCGCGCTTCGGGTCTTCGACGCCGACGATGCAGACTTCGTGCACGGCCGGATGCTCGTACAGCGCGCTTTCGACTTCGGCAGGCCAGACCTTGTACCCCGACGCGTTGATCATCCGCTTGAGCCGGTCGCGCATGAAGAAATAGCCGTCTTCGTCGACGCTGGCCAGGTCGCCGGTGCGCAGGAAGCGCTTGCCGTCGATTTCGACGTACGCACTGTCGTTCGCGGCATCGTTGCGCCAGTAGCCGAGCATGACCTGCGGGCCGCGCGTGACCAGTTCGCCGACTTCGCCTTGCGGCAGCTCTTCGAGCGTGACCGGGTCGACGATCCGCGAGTCGACGCTCGTCGTGGGCACGCCCAGGCACTGCCGCTTGCATCGCGTCGGCGGATTGGCATGCAGGAACGACGCGGTCTCGGTCATTCCGTAGCCTTCCTGGTAGACGATGCCGAAGCGCTGCTGCAGCATCGACGCGACGGCTTCGGGCATCGCGGCACCGCCGCCCGACAGCATCGCGAGGCTCGACAGGTCGCGGCGGCCGGCCTCGGGGTCGGCGAAGAAGTCGATCAGCATCGCCGGCGGTGCGGCCCAGACCGATACGCGGTGCCGTTCGATCAGCCGTGCCGCGGTCGCGGCGTTCCAGCGCGGCATCATGACGACCGTGCCGCCTACCAGCATCGGCAAGTTCATCGCGTTCTGCATGCCGAGCATGTGGAACATCGGTGCGACGCCCATGAACACCGACTCGGCGTTCAGTCCGCGCCACAGGCTCGACGCGAGCGCCGAGGCCTGGACCGTCGAATGGGTGTGCATGCAGCCCTTGGGCTGCCCGGTCGTGCCCGAGGTGTAGGGCAGCACGCAGAGGTCGTCGGCCTTCGGCTGGTCGCCCGAGGCGGGCAGCGCCAGCGCGAGCACCTCGTCGAGCGCGAAGAAGCGCTCGTCGTCCAGCGGCTGGCGCGGTGCCAGGACCACCTCGGGCAGCGCTTCGTCTTCGGGTGGGGTGTCGAAGGCGTCGCGGTAGGCGTGCACGATCACGGCTTCGACGCCGTCGGGAGCTTCCGGTGCAAGGTTCGGCCGCAGATGCGGCAGCAGTTCCTGCGCCGCGATCGCGACGCGCGCGCCGCTGTCGTCGATATAGTGGCGCAGTTCGGCCGCCGTCGTCATCGCGTTGACCGGCACGACGACCGCGCCGGCGCGCAGCACGCCGTAGAAGGCCGCGACGAACTGCGGGCAGTTCTGGCTCATCAGCAGCACGCGATCGCCGGATTGAACACCGAGTCGCTCGCGCAGAAATCCCGCCAGCGCCTCGACCTGCCCGAGCAGACGCGCGTAGCTCAGCGCCACCCCGGCGTAGACGATCGCCGGCTTGTCCGGGTAGCGGCGCGCCGCCGTCTCGAGGTAATGGGTCAGCGGCACCCGCGGCACGCGGATTTCGTGCGGCAGGCCCCTGGGCCAGAACCGATGATGTGCCGACTGCATTCGCGCAGCGCTCCTTCGATTCAAAGATTCCGGGAGATCAGCTCCTTCATGACCTCGCTGGTACCGCCGTAGATGCGGTTCACGCGCATGTCGACGAAGGCGCGGCAGATCGGGTACTCCATCATGTAGCCGTAGCCGCCGTGGAGTTGCAGCAGCTCGTCGAGCGCGCGGCCGAGTTCCTCTGTGGAAAAGAGCTTCGCGATCGCGGCTTCCTCGACGTTGAGCTTGCGGCGCATGTGCTCGCCCAGGTACTGGTCGACCATCATTCGGACCGCGGTCGCGCGCGCCTTGATCTCGGCGAGCTTGAAACGCGTGTTCTGGAAGTCGAACAGCGGCTTGCCGAACACCATCCGCTCCTTGGTATAGCGAATCGTTTCGGCGAGCATCGCTTCGAGCTTGGCGGCGGCGGTGACCGCGATGATGAAGCGCTCCTGCGCGAGTTCCTGCATCAGATAGCCGAAACCGCGGTTCTCCTCGCCGAGCAGGTTCGACACTGGCACGCGCACGTCGTCGAAGAACATCTCGGCAGTGTCGGCCGCCTGCTGGCCCATCTTCTCGAGCTTGCGGCCCTTGCGGAAACCCGGCCGATCAGCCTCGACGAGGATCAACGAGACGCCCTTGGCCCCGAGCTCGGGCTGCGTCTTGGCGACGACGACCACGAGGTCGCAGTTCAGTCCGTTCGAGATGAAGGTCTTGGCGCCGTTGATCACGTACTCGTCGCCGTCGCGGCGCGCGGTCGTGCGCACCGCCTTGAGGTCGCTGCCGGCACCCGGCTCGCTCATCGCAATCGCCAGGATCGCCTCGCCGCTCGCGCAGGCGGGCAGCCAGCGGCGCTTCTGCTCGTCGCTGCCGAGCCGCTGCAAATAGGGTGCGATGATGTCCGAATGCAGGTTGAAGCCGGGGCCGGACAGGCCCGAGCGCGCCAGTTCCTCGGCCATCACGGCGCTGTGGCCGAAGTCGCCGCCGGCGCCGCCCCATTCGGAATCGATCAGCGTGCAGAGCAGGCCCTCGCGGCCAGCCGCGAGCCAGGTCTCGCGATCGACGCGGCCCTCGGCGTCCCACTGCGCCTGCTTCGGCTTGCACTCGCGTTCGAGAAAGCGGCGCACCGTATCGCGGAACATCTGGTGATCGTCGCGATACACGCTGCGGGGGTAGGTCAGTACGCTTTCCATGTCTGGCTCACGGACGGCCGCCGCCGCAGACCAGCACCTGGCCGCTGACGTAGTTCGACT
>CALLYQ010000181.1 GCA_937858875.1 uncultured Lautropia sp.
CGTTCGCGAGCGACTGGGCCGCCACCTCGCCGAACTCGCGCTCGTCGGCGGCAGGACCCGCCAGGTCGCTGGCGAGCGCGGCCAGGCTCTGCTCGCTGGCGCGCAGGTGCGCGCGAATGCCGCCGACAGCGACCTGGGTCGCCTGGATCAGCGCTTCCTCGCGTTCGTTGCGTTCGTAGTGGATCGACAGCAGTACTGCCGCAACCAGCATGGCCGCCATCAGCAGCGCGACCAGGCCAGCCAGCAGGCGCGTTCGCCAGCTCATCGACGTCCCGGGAGTGTCTCGATTACCTGAAGTTACAGGATTTGTCCCCCCGTAACCCCTGCCTCCGCCGGTCCATGGAAGCATTCGCAGACGTTGTCGATCCCCTTTTGGGCGCCCTGCGGGGCGCCCGCCTTTTTTCCAGTGGGGCCAGGCCCTATCCGGTAGAATGAAGGGTTGTCCTGAATTCCAACCCACCTGAACCCCTGGCTGCCATGACCTCGGCCGAGATCCGCGAGAAATTCCTGCGCTTCTTCGAATCGAAGGGCCACACGATCGTTGCGTCGAGCTCGCTGGTTCCCGCCAACGATCCCACGCTGCTGTTCACCAACAGCGGCATGGTCCAGTTCAAGGATGTCTTCCTCGGCAAGGAGAAGCGGCCGTACAGCCGCGCGACCTCTTCGCAGCGCAGCGTGCGCGCAGGCGGCAAGCACAACGACCTCGAGAACGTCGGCTACACGGCCCGGCATCACACGTTCTTCGAGATGCTGGGCAACTTCTCGTTCGGCGACTACTTCAAGCGTGAGGCGATCGCTTACGCGTGGGAACTGCTGACCGACGTCTACGGTCTGCCGCCCGAGAAGCTCTGGGTCACGGTCTATCAGGAAGACGACGAAGCCTGGCAGATCTGGGCCAACGAGATCGGCGTGCCGGTCGAGCGGATCGTGCGCATCGGCGACAACAAGGGCGCTCGCTACGCATCCGACAACTTCTGGCAGATGGCCGACACCGGCCCCTGCGGGCCGTGCAGCGAGGTCTTCTACGACCACGGGCCCGAGGTCGAAGGCGGCCCGCCCGGTTCGCCCGACGCCGAAGGCGACCGCTACATCGAGATCTGGAACCTCGTCTTCATGCAGTACGACCGCGACGCCTCCGGCAAGCTGGCGCCGCTGCCGCGTCCCTGCGTCGACACCGGCATGGGGCTCGAGCGGATCGCCGCGGTGCTGCAGGGCGTGCACAGCAACTACGACATCGACCTGTTCCGCGCGCTGGTCGCCGCCGCGGCGCGCGAGACCGGCACCGCCGACCTGTCGAGCCCGTCGCTGCGCGTGATCGCCGACCACATCCGCGCCTGCGCGTTCCTCATCGTCGACGGCGTGATCCCGGGCAACGAAGGGCGCGGCTACGTGTTGCGCCGGATCGTACGGCGTGCGCTGCGACATGGCCACAAGCTCGGCCAGTCGCAACCGTTTTTCCATCGCCTGGTGGCCGACCTCGACGAGGTCATGGGCGATGCGTATCCGGAGCTGCGCGCGGCCCGCGAGCGCGTCGCGCAGGTGCTCGAGCAGGAAGAGGAACGCTTCGGCGAAACGCTCGAACACGGGATGGCGATCCTCGAGACCGCGCTCGCGGGCGGCGTCACCGAGCTCGACGGCGAAACGGCGTTCCGGCTCTACGACACCTATGGCTTCCCGCTCGACCTGACCGCCGACGTCTGCCGCGAGCGCGGCGTTTCGGTCGACGAAGCCGGTTTCGACGCGGCGATGGCCCGCCAGCGCGAGCAGGCGCGGGCGGCCGGCCGGTTCAAGGCGGCCGCCGGCCTCGACTACTCGGGCGACAGCACCGCATTCCACGGCTACGAGCGCCTCGCTGTCGACGACGCGCAAGTCATTGCGCTCTACGTCGACGGGGTGCGGGTCCAGGCCATGCGCGCCGGCGACAGCGGCGTCGTCGTGCTCGATCGCACGCCGTTCTACGCCGAATCGGGTGGCCAGGTCGGCGATGCCGGCGAACTGCTGGCTGCCGGCGCAGGTGCGCATTTCGAGGTCGCCGATACGCAGAAGATCCAGGCCGAGGTGTTCGGGCATCACGGCCGGCTCGCCAGCGGCGAACTGAAGGCCGGCGACCGCGTCAAGGCGGTCGTCGACGCCGCCCGGCGCGCGAGCACCGTGCGCAACCATTCGGCCACGCACCTGATGCACAAGGCGCTGCGCGAAGTGCTCGGCCCGCACGTGCAGCAGAAGGGCTCGCTGGTCGACGCCGACAAGACGCGCTTCGATTTCTCGCACAACGCGCCGCTGACCGACGAGCAGATCCGCCGGGTCGAGCAGATCGTCAACCGCGAGGTGCTTGCCAACGCGGCTACCGAGGCGCGGATGATGGGCTTCGACGAGGCCGTCGCACACGGCGCAATGGCGCTGTTCGGAGAGAAATACGGCGACACGGTGCGCGTGCTCGACATCGGCAGCTCGCGCGAGCTGTGCGGCGGCACGCACGTCGCGCGCACCGGCGACATCGGCCTGTTCAAGATCGTCTACGAGGGCGGCGTGGCTGCCGGCATCCGGCGCGTCGAGGCCATCACCGGCGAGAACGCGCTGGCCTGGGTCCAGCGGCTCGAGGACACGGTCAGCGAGGCGGCCGCCACGCTGAAGGCGCCGGCCTCGGAACTGAATGCGAAGCTGGCGCAGGCGCTCGAGCAGGCCCGCGCGGCCGAGAAGGAACTCGCTCGCCTGAAGTCGCGGCTCGCAGCCTCGCAGGGCGACGACCTGGCGGCGCAGGCGGTCGAGGTCGGTGGCATCAAGGTGCTGGCCGTCTCGATCGACAAGGCCGACGTCAAGAGCTTGCGCGAGACGATGGACAAGCTCAAGGGCAAGCTGAAGACCGCGGCGATCGTGCTGGCCGGCGTCGACGGCGCCAAGCTGAGCCTGATCGCCGGCGTGACCGCCGACGCGACCGACAAGGTCAAGGCCGGCGAGCTGGTCAATTTCGTTGCGACGCAGGTCGGCGGCAAGGGCGGCGGGCGTCCCGACATGGCGCAGGCCGGCGGCACCGAACCGGCGAAGCTGCCGCAGGCGCTGGCCTCGGTCGTCGACTGGGTGCGCGAGCGCGTCTGACCGGCGCTGCCGGCTCACTGGCGTCGAACACGGCAATAATCCCAAGCTCCTGCACCCGTGCTCACGCCGATCCGGTCGCTGGTCGGCCTGACCATCCTGACTCATGCGGCTTTCGGCGGGAGCCGGGTCGCCGTTTCGTTGGCTGCGCTGGAACTGCAGGCCTCGCCGTTCGCGATCGGCCTGTTGCTGTCGTTCTACGGGCTGCTGCCGATGTTCCTGTCGGTGCCTGCCGGGCGCTGGATCGACCGCGTCGGCATGCGGCTGCCGATGGTCGCCGGCTGCGCGCTGCTGGGCTTCGGCGTGGCGGTTCCGTTCCTGATCTGGGACATCGGCGCGCTGTACCTGGCGAGCGTCACGGAGGGCGTCGGTTTCATGGCCTTTCACCTGGCGGTGCAGAAGGCGGCCGGGCTGGTCGGCGGCATCGAAGCGCGTACGTCGAACTTCAGTCTGCTCGCGCTCGGATTCTCGGTCTCCGGTTTCCTCGGGCCGACACTGACCGGGCTTGCGATCGACGCGGCCGGCCATCGCTGGAGCTTCGCGCTGCTGGCACTGGCGCCGCTGTGCGCCATCCCGGCGTTGCGGCTGGTTTCCTTCGTGCGCGATCTCGGCGAGCCGGCGCGACCGGCACGGGCCACGGCGGGCGAGGCGGCCGATGCGCCGCCGACGCGGCTGTGGGACCTGCTCGGGACGCCGGAGCTCAAGCGGCTGTACGTGTCGGTGACGGTGCTGTCGTCGGCCTGGGACGTCCACCAGTTCCTCGTGCCGCTGTACGGCGCGAGCGTCGGCTTGTCGGCTTCGAGCATCGGCCTGGTGCTCGGCGCGTTCTCCGTCGCAACCTTCATCGTCCGGCTGCTGCTGCCCGTGATCGCCAATCGGGTCGCCGACTGGCACCTGATCCTCGGGGCCATGGTCAGCTCGACGCTGGTCTATGTCGTCTACCCGCAGTTCCCGGTGTTGCCGGCGATGCTGCTGCTGTCCTTCGCGTTGGGCCTGGGGCTGGGCACCGCGCAGCCG
>CALLYQ010000182.1 GCA_937858875.1 uncultured Lautropia sp.
GTTCACTCTGCTGGAACTGTCGACGGCCGCGCAGCCGGTCGTCCAGGCCGACAAGTCGAGCCTCGAAGACTGGCAGAAGGAAGCGCGCAAGCTCGAACTGCAAGGCAAGCAGGAGCAGGCCGACGCGATCCGCCAGACGATCCTGAAACAGGCTCCGGTGCCCTGGCCGGTCTTCGACGAGGCGCGTGTAAGCGAACTCCTGGTCGACGTCTTTCGAAAGCAGGTGCCGGGCAACAAGAAGCGGCAGCAACTCTACGAGATCGCCACTTGCCACGATGAGCCGATGCTTGCCGAGTGGCTGGTGCGCGAAGCGAAGTTCGAGGCCGCGCGGTCGTTCGCGCAGCAGCGCGCCACGCTGGGGCGCAAGAGCTACGTCCCGTACTTCGCGAACCACTTCAAGGACGTGCTGCGCCAGTGCGAGCAGTACGGGATCGATCATCGGCTGCCGATGAACCAGACGCCGCTGATGGCTGCAGCGGCCGCCGGCAACGTGGCGCTGGCGGAGGCGCTGCTCGAGCGCGGCGCCGATCGCGAGGCGATCGACCATTTCGGCTGCAACGCGCTGCACTGGGCGATGCGCGAAGCGTTCCGCGACGCGAAGTTCGCGCGCGGATCGTTCGCGGCCTTGCACGAGTTGCTCGCTCCGGCGAGCGTCGACGTCAGTGTCGGTGAGCGACTCGTGCGCCTGGACCGGCATCTGTCCGAGTACCTGGTCTTCCAGACGATGTGGGCGCTGTTCAAGTCCCGCTTCACGCATCGCCAGACGCGGCCCCAACCCGCCTTCGACACGCAGACGATCCTCGACGCGTGGCAGCACCTGCCGGCCAACGTGCTGAAGCCCGAACGCAATCGGCGCCAGCACCTGTCGAGCGTGCTGTCGCGCAACGAAGTCGAGCGCGATTATGCGTACAACCGGGCGCTGTTCGTTCGCGTGCGCCAGGGCTGGTACCAGTTCAACCCGATGCTTGCCGTGCGCAGCGGGCAGGGCGATGCCGCCGGCTGGACGCCGGTCTGCCTCGCGTTGAACCTGCCGTTCGTTGCGGAGTTCGCAAACGATCTTGTCTGGGAGCGGATCGACGAATACCTGGCTGCCGCGGGGCTGCCGAAGCGTACGGTCCCGATTGCCGCCGAGGCGGCGCTCGCGCGCGAAGAGGCGGCACGCCGCGATCTCGAGATGCGCGAAGCCGAGGCGCGCGCGACGATCGAGCGCCCGCGCGCCGCGCGGCGCGGCGGGCGGCCGTCGGCGTCGGACACCGGGCGGTCCGCGTCGGACGCCGGGCGCCCGGACACGCCGGACATCGGCCGCCCGAAGCGGGACCCCGGTCGGCCGATGCGAGAGGCCGAGCGGGAAACCGCGCGTGACGTCGAGTCTCAGGAAAGCGAGCCGGAACTCGAAAGTTCGCCGGAACTCGAAGCGAAACCACCGCCTTGGGGCACACCGAAGGCCCGACGATTCGAGATCGAGCGCATCAGGCGGGAAATCGAGCGCAAGAGAAAGGAACGGGGCGAGTGAAAGAGGGCGTCAGCCATGGTCGACCTGCTCGTGAACATCGACGTCGATGATCTGGATCGTGCGATCGCCTTCTATACCGGCGCCTTCGAGCTGCGAATCGGCCGGCGCTTCGGCGCCGACGGGGCGGAACTGCTCGGCGCGGTAGCGCCGATCTACCTGCTGGTGAAAGCCGAGGGCAGCAGGCCGTCGCCCGCGTCGACCCAGTTTCGCGACTACCGGCGCCACTGGACACCGATTCATCTGGATGTCGTCGTTGCCGATATCGAGGCCGCGGTCGCGCGCGCCATGGCGGCCGGCGCCAGCCTCGAACGTGCCGTGCAGACCAGCAACTGGGGCAAACTCGCGCTGTTGGCGGATCCCTTCGGTAACGGCTTCTGTCTCGTCGAGTTCCTGGGCAGAGGCTACGACGAGATTGCCGGTTCATGAAGACAGCTGCTCGGCGGTCGTGCCCCACGATCTTCGGTTCTGTGATAGGTTACATGTAACCGTCACGGAGCATGCCTCATGTCCTCTGCAAGCGGCGCGAAGTCCACGCGCATGAAGGTCCGGCAGCACCGTGAGCGCCTGCGTGCCCAAGGGCTGCGCCCCATCCAGATCTGGGTGCCCGATGTGCGTGCTGCATCGTTCAAAGCCGAGGCGCATCGGCAGTCCGCGGCGGTTGCCGCCAGCGCCTGCGCCACCATGGATCAGGCGTTCATCGATGCGATATCGGTATGGAGCGATGAATGAAGCGGGGCCAGGTCTGGACCGTAGCTGGCGGTGGCGACTACACGGGCAAGCCGCGTCCGGTTGTCATCGTGCAGGACGATAGCTTCGATGCCACGGATTCGATTACCGTCTGCGCCTTCACTACCGATCCGACCGAAGCGTCCCTGTTCCGCATTCCAGTGGAGCCCGATGCGGGCAACGGCCTGCACTCGCCGTCGCGGCTGATGGTCGACAAGATCACGACTGTCCCGAAGACCAGGATCAGGGAGCGGATCGGACACCTCGATGAGGAGGTCATCCTGCGGCTCAATCAGGCGATGCTCGTCTTTCTCGGGCTGGCGGTGTCGCCACGGCTTGGCCGGAAACAGGAGTAGTACCCAGCGGCGATGTCCGATGCCTAGGTCGAGCCCGATGCTCTACCATCGATGGCTCGCCGCTCCCCGGAGCGGCCTTCGTGCCGCTGCTTTCCGATGTCTTCGTCCCCCGAACTCCGTCCATCCAGCCTGGCGCAAAGCGCCGGCCCCATCGATCCGCAGATCGCCGCGCTGCGCGTGCCGCCGCACTCGATCGAGGCCGAGCAGTCGGTGCTGGGCGGGCTGCTGCTCGACAACAACGCGTTCGACCGTGTCGCCGACGTACTGCACGAGCACGACTTCTACCGGCACGACCACCGGCTGATCTGGCGCCAGATCTCGAAATCGATCGAGCGCGGCCATCCGGCCGACGTCGTCACCGTGCTCGAGGCGCTGCAGACGGCGGGCAAGGCCGACGAGGCCGGCGGCCTCGCCTATCTGAACGCGCTGGCGCAGGAGACACCGTCGGCGGCGAACATCCGCCGCTACGCCGAGATCGTGCGCGACCGTTCGGTGCTGCGCCGGCTGATCTCGACCTCCGACGAGATCTCGACGGCGGCGCTGAGCCCGCAGGGCAAGGATACGCGCCAGCTGCTCGACGAGGCCGAGTCGAAGATCTTCCAGATCTCCGAGGAAAGCTCGCGCGGACAGGCGGGTTTCCAGGCGCTGCCCGACCTGCTGGGCAAGGTCGTCGAGCGCATCGACGAGCTGTACAACCAGAACAATCCGAACGACGTGACCGGCGTGCCGAGCGGCTTCGCCGATCTCGACAGGATGACCTCGGGCCTGCAGCCGGGCGATCTGGTCATCGTCGCCGGCCGGCCGTCGATGGGAAAGACCAGCCTCGCGCTGAACATCGGCGAGCACGTGGCGATCGAGCAGGGCCTGCCGGTGGCCGTGTTCTCGATGGAGATGGGTGCCACGCAGCTGGCGATGCGCATGGTCTGCTCGGTCGGCCGGCTCGACCAGCAGCGGCTTCGTACCGGGCGCCTGCTCGACGACGACTGGCCGCGGCTGACCAATGCGATGCAGAAGATGCAGGACACGCAGCTCTACATCGACGAGACGCCGGCGCTCAGCGCGCTCGAGCTGCGCGCGCGCGCGCGCCGGCTGTCGCGCCAGTGCGGCCAGCTCGGCCTGGTCATCATCGACTACCTGCAGCTGATGTCCGGCTCGTCGAGCGGCGAGAACCGCGCCACCGAGATCTCGGAGATCTCGCGCGGCCTGAAAGGGCTGGCCAAGGAACTGAACTGTCCGGTGATCGCGCTGTCGCAGCTGAACCGCTCGCTCGAGCAGCGCCCGAACAAGCGGCCGGTGATGTCCGATCTTCGCGAGAGCGGAGCGATCGAGCAGGACGCCGACGTGACCCTGTTCATCTACCGCGACGAGGTTTACAACCCCGACTCGCCGGACAAGGGCACCGCCGAACTCATCATCGGCAAGCAGCGCAACGGTCCGATCGGCACGGTGCGGCTGACCTTCGTCGGGCAGTATACGAAGTTCGAGAACTTCGCGGGCGGACACGACTGATCACCGCTGGT
>CALLYQ010000183.1 GCA_937858875.1 uncultured Lautropia sp.
TCGCCTCGAAGCCGAGCTTCGGCGCCTGAACCGGCGGTTCGACTACGCCGCCGCCACCGGGACCGTCGTCGATGACCGGGTCGTCGTCGCTGTCGCTGCTACAGGCGGCCAGCGTCGTGCCGAAGAATCCGATCGCACCGGCACCGAGGCCGCGCTTGAGGAAACCGCGGCGCGAGACGGCGCGATCGACGATCGTATTGAAATGGGGAACGCTGCTCGGGTTCGACGAGATGTCGTCGAGATCGGTGGTGCTCATCCTGGCTCCGGTGGTTCGATTCGCTTCGGGACTGCTTGTCGACCGAAGTATCGGAAGCCACCGTTACGGTCAGGCGACGCCGCCGTGACAGTTCGAAGACAGGGCGGCCGGCCAGGACGATCGGCGAGCGTTCAGACGCGCACGAGCTTCGCGCCGGCCAGCGTCTCGAGCAGTTCGGCCTGCGACTGATGGCGCTTCGTGTCCTTGCGCAGCTTGCGTTTCGCGTAGCGGCCGTCGGAATCCATCAGCCAGGCGTTGACGTTGTCGCGCAGGTGCACCTCGATGGCTTCCTCGATCACCCGCTCCCTGAGCTTGCGATCGCGCACCGGGAATGCGATCTCGACGCGTCGGAACAGGTTGCGGTCCATCCAGTCGGCCGAGGACAGCCAGACCTCCTTCTTGCCGTCGTTCAGGAAGAAGAAGACGCGACTGTGCTCCAGGAAACGGCCGACGATCGATCGCACCCGGATGTTCTCCGACAGGCCCGGCACGCCGGGCCGCAGCGCGCAGACGCCGCGCACGATCAGGTCGATGCGCACGCCGGCGCCGCTGGCCTCGTACAGCGCCTCGATCACCGTCGGCTCGAGCAGCGCGTTGACCTTGACGGCGATGCGCGCCTTGCGTCCGGCCCGCGCGTTCGCGGCTTCGCGCCGGATCGAAACCAGCAGCATCTCGTGCAGCGTGAACGGCGACTGCACGAGCTGGCGCAAGGCGCCCCGCTGACCCAGGCCGGTCAGCCGGCGGAAGACCTCGTGGACGTCGGCGCAGATTTCGTCGTTGGCGGTGAACAGCCCGAAATCCTCGTAGAGGCGCGCCGTGCGTGGATGGTAGTTGCCGGTGCCCAGGTGCACGTAGCGGCGCAACCGCGGGGAGCCGTCCTTCGCCTGCTCGCGCCGCAGCACCATCGCCATCTTCGCGTGCGTCTTGTGGCCGACGACGCCGTAGATGACGTGCGCGCCGGCATGCTCGAGCTTCTCCGCCCAGTCGATGTTCGTCTCTTCGTCGAACCGCGCCATCAGCTCGACGACGACGGTGACTTCCTTGCCCGCCTCGGCGGCGTCGATCAGCGCGTGCATCAGCGCCGAATCGCTGCCGGTGCGGTAGACGGTCTGCTTGATCGCGACGACCTGCGGGTCGCGCGCCGCACTGACCAGGAACTCCATCACCGGCGCGAACGACTCGTACGGATGGTGGACGAGGATGTCGCCCTTGCGAATCGCGGCGAACAGGTCCTTGTCGTGCAGCACCGCCGGCACCGCTGGCTCGTACGGCGGGAACTTCAGCAAGGGCGCATCGGCCAGGTCGATGATCTGCTGCAAGCGCACCAGGTTGACCGGCCCGGGCACGCGGTAGCAGTCTTCGGCGTCGAGCTCGAACTCGCGCAGCAGCAGCGCGACGAGATTGTCGGGCGTGCCGGCCGAGACTTCGAGCCGGACCTCGTCGCCGTAGTGCCGCTGCGTGAGTTCGTCCTGCAGCGCTTCGAGCAGGTCGGTCATGTCCTCGTCGTCGACGAACAGGTCACTATTGCGCGTGACGCGGAACTGGTGCGCCGAGCGCACGGTCATGCCCGGGAACAAGCGCTCGATGAAGCCCTGCATCACCGACGACAGCAGCATCATCCCGTGCGGCACGCCGGCGATCTCCGGCGGCACCCGCAGCACACGCGGCAGCACGCGCGGCGCCTGGACGACCGCGACCCCTGCGCGGCGCCCGAACGCGTCGACGCCGTGCAGCTCGACGATGAAGTTCAGGCTCTTGTTCTGGATGCGCGGGAACGGGTGCGCCGGATCGAGCGCGATCGGCGTCAGCAGCGGCTCGACCTCGGTTTCGAAGAATCGCTCGGCCCAGTTGCGCTGAGCTTCGTTCCAGACGCCGGTCTTCAGGTTGACGATGCCTTCGGCGGCGAGCGCCGGCATCACCGTATCGTTGAGCAGCGCGTACTGGCGCTCGACGAGGCGGCGTGCCCGCGTGGACACCTGCTCGAAGATCGACCGCGCATCGGCGGCGTCGCGACCGAGCATCTCGCGCTTGTGCAGTTCGGCGACGCGGATTTCGAAGAATTCGTCGAGGTTGTTGCTGACGATCGTGATGAATCGCAGCCGCTCGAGCAGCGGCGTCGCCGTGTCTTCGGCCTGTGCCAGCACCCGCTCGTTGAAGGCAAGAATGCCCAGCTCGCGATTGAGCAGGCGAGGTTCGATGGTGGCAGAGGCGTCCATCGCGCGCAGTCTGGGGCGCTTTCGTGACGGTTTCATGACATGGCAATCGAGGCCGCGGGCTTCGATTTGACATACTTGGCGCTTGTTCCAGCATGCCACAACGACTCGATGACTGAACCGACGCTGACCGGATCGAAGCTGCTGGCAGCTGTCGACCTCGGGTCGAACAGCTTCCGGCTGATGATCGGCCGCGTTCTGGTCGATGGTGCGGGCGCGCGCATCGAACCGATCGACAGCCTGAAGCGATCGGTTCGCCTGGCTGCCGGTCTCGACGACAAGAACTGGCTCGATGCGGCCGCGCAGGGCCGGGCGCTCGAGGCCCTGGCCCGATTCGGCGATCGCCTGCGGTCCTTCGCGCCCGAAGCGGTGCGCGCGGTCGGCACCAACACGCTGCGTGTCGCGCGCAACGCCGAAAACTTTCTCGCAACGGCGGAATCCGCGCTCGGTTTCCCGATCGAGGTCATCTCCGGGCACGAAGAAGCCCGGCTCATCTATCTCGGCGCCGCGCATGCGCTACCGGCCGACGGGCGCTCGCGGCTCGTCTTCGACATCGGCGGCGGCTCGACCGAATGCATCGTCGGCGTTGACCGGGAAACCCGTGCGCTCGACTCCGCCGGCACCGGCTGCGTGGCACTGTCGCAGCGCTACTTTCCCGACGGCAACGTCACGCGCAGCGCGTTCGAGCACGCCCTGTCGAGTGCCCGCGCGGCCTTCGAGGCGCTGGCTCACCCGCTGTGCGACCTGGCCTGGGACTACGCGGTCGGCACCTCGGGCACCGCGAAGTCGCTGGTGCAGATCGCCCGCGAGCAGTTCGGCGCCACCAACCTGGTCCGGCATGCGCTGGAGGGCACGCTGTCTGCGCTGCTCGAAGCCGGCCACGCCGACCGGGTCGAGCTCGCCGGACTCAGGCCCGAACGCCGTCCGGTCCTGGCAGGCGGGCTCGCGGTGATGACGGCAGCCTTCGACGAATTCGGCATCCGCGAGCTCGACTACTGCGACGGCGCGCTGCGCCATGGCGTGCTGCACGATCTCGTCGGCCGCGACACCGCGATCGACCAGCGCCGGCTCTCGGTCCAGCGGATGATCGATCGGCTCGGCATCGACCTGCAGCACGCGCGGCGCGTGCGCGACACCGCGCTGGCACTGTTCGACCAGGGCGCCCGCGCCGCGCGCGAGCAGCTCGGTGCCCGCCGCCAGATGCTCGAATGGGCGGCACTGCTCGCCGAATGCGGAACCACGATTTCCTACGAAGGCTTTCACAAGCACTCGGCTTACATCCTGACCTGGGCCGACATGCCCGGCTTCTCGAAGACCGAGCAGGAGGCGCTGGCGCTGCTGGCTCTTGCACAGACCGGCGGGCTGCGCAAGCTGCGCGGCCGCGTCGACGACGATCTCGGCTGGCTCGCCATCGTGTCGCTGCGGATCGCTCGGCTGCTGCACCGCACGCGCGACAGCGGCGAAACGCCGCTGCCTGCGCTGTTCCTGAAGCGGCGCGCACTGCGGCTCGAGATGCCGCACGCCTGGGCTTACCGCAATCCGCTTCTGCACGCGAGCCTGGTCGACGAGGCCGCCCTGTGGAACGACGTCGGCGTGTTCGAGCAGTTCTCCTACCAGACGATCTGAAGGCTTCTCAGATCAGG
>CALLYQ010000184.1 GCA_937858875.1 uncultured Lautropia sp.
ATGCGGCGCTGATCGACGCGGCCCACCGCCGGCCCTTTGCCGGCACCCCGACTCTCCCCCTGCGTATGCTGTTGCTGCTCAAGCTCGCTCTGGTGCCGGCTGCGATCCTGCTCGCCACGCTGGCAGCGCGCCGCTTCGGCCACGCCGTCTCCGGCGTGCTCGCCGGCTTCCCGCTGATCGCCGGCCCGATCATCGCGGCACTGATGGTCGACCTGCAACCGGCGCTGATCGCCGGCATCGGAGCCGCTACGCTGGCCGCCTGCCCGGCCGCAATCGCCCATATCGTCACCTTTGCCTGGCTGTCGCGCCGGCTGCCCTGGTGGGGCTGCCTGTTCGGAGCGGCGCTGGCCTTCTTCGCCATCGGCAGCGTCACGACCGCGGCCTGGATGCCGGCACCGGCGAGCTTTGCGCTCGCGATCGGAGCGCCTTTCCTCGCGCTGCTGCTGATGCCGCGGACCCAGCGGATCGTCGGCGCCGTACACGTGCCGCGCAGCGAGATCGCGATCCGGGTGGGGGCCGCGTTCGCGCTCGCCGCGATGATCCTCGCCAGCGCCGAGCACGTGCCGGCAGCGATCAGCGGACTGCTGCTCGCCTGGCCGATCAGCGGCAGCATCCTGCCGAGCTTCACGCTGCCCGTGCATGGCCACGCGGCGACGGTCACGCTGCTGCGCGGTTTCGCCACCGGCCTGATCGGCTTCGTGATGTTCTTCGTCTCGCTGGTGCTGCTGCTTCGCGCCTGGGATTCGAACTGGCCGTCGTTCGCGGTCGCCGCCATCGTGTCCTTCGCCGCGGGCGGCACCGTGCACTGGCTGCGGCAGCGAGCGGCCCGCACCGCGCAGGCGCACTGATCTCGCTGCACCGGCAGGACCGGCTCGCGACGTCGATCCACTGAGCTCGCTGGTAGCACCCCCCGCTACCGGCGGCGGACGACTTGCCTGCCGGCGACCCGGCTCCCGATCATCGCTTCGTCGATCGAACGAAGACCAGGAGACGGAATGAACCCGCCAGCCACCGCCGCGACCTCCCCGTTCCTCAGCCCACCCGAGGCCGGCAGTCAGCCCGACTGCCGGCCTGCAGCGGTCGCACAGCGGCTGGACGGCGTCTGCCGGCACTATCGGCTGCTCGTCGTCGCGATCACGGTACTGTGCCTGGTGACAGGCGCAGCGCCCGACCTGCTCATGACGGGTGGCCGCTCCGGCGCTCCGCCGGCGCACGCGCTGTACACGCTTGCCGCGTTGGCGGCGATCGTCGCCGTGACGATCGCGACACCCGGTGTCGGTCCGCGGCGCGGCAGGAGGCGGCCGTCAATCGCGTCGCTGCCACGCAGTTCACACGGCCCGGACCGCGAATGGGTCTAGCATTGAACTCATGCCGAAATCGCCCTCCTTCGCCTTCGTCCTGCTGGCCTTCATGGCCGGTGCCGCGCTCGCACAGCTCCCCCCCGCACCGACGCCGGTCCCCGGCTCGCCGCTCGATCGGCCGGCGCGTCACGCAGATACGCCGTCGGGCGGCGCCGGCAGCCCCGACGCCTTCATCGAACGCCCCGCCGAACTCGATGGCCCGGCTCCCGGCACGGAACGCAGCCGCTTCATTTTCGCCACGGGCTTCCGAGTCGACCAGGCGGGCCACGTCGTGTCGAACCGGCACTTCGTAGACGCCTGCGAGGCGGTCGGCGTCATCGGAAACTCAGGCCTGGTCGCGGAACTGCGCGTCGTCGCCGTCGACCAGGAGCACGACCTCGCGCTGCTGGCCGGACTGCCGGGCGCGGAGGCAGCCTCGATGCGCGCGGTCGACGAACCGCTGCAGGGCGAAGAACTGCTCAGCTATGGTTTCCCGCTGCCCGGCGTACTGTCGTCGTCGGGGCAGCTCGGTTCGGGCATGGTCACGGCGCTGACCGGCTTGCGCAACGCGCCCGGGCAGTTCCAGACCGACGTGCCGCTGACGCCGGGCAGCAGCGGCTCGCCGCTGCTCGACCGTCGCGGACAGGTGGTCGGCGTGCTGTTCGGCCGGCTCAACGCACTGCGGATCGCGCAGGTCACCGGCGATCTGCCGGCGAACATGAGCTTCGCGGTACGGCTGGCGCCGCTGAAGTCGCTGCTCGACGCGCACGGCGTCCGCTATTCCACCGGTTCGTCGTCTTCTCCGCAGCTGAACAGCCAGGAGATCGCCGCGCGGGCCCGCGAGTGGACGGTGCCGCTCGCCTGCAGGCGCAAGGGCGCCTGATCGGCAGCGGCGACTCAGAGGCTGAGAGGCCATCACGCGAACAGGATCGTCGCGAGCCCGAGAAAGATCAGGAAGCCCATGCTGTCGGTGCTGAAGGTCAGCAGCACCGACGAGCCGATCGCCGGGTCGCGGCCCAGGCGCTCGAGCGTCAGCGGAACAGCGAGCGCGATCAGCGCTGCAACCAGCAGGTTCAGCACGACGGCCAGGCCCATCGTCAGCCCGAGCAGCCAGGCTTTCGGTGAATCCCTGTAAAGCAGCCACGCGGCGAGCCCCGCGATCGTGCCCCAGGCCGCGCCGTTCAGCCCGGCGATCGCGAGTTCCTTGAACAACAAGCGGCGCGCGTTCGACGCATTGACCTGGCCAAGCGCCAGCGCCCTGATGATCAGCGTCATCGTCTGGTTGCCGGTGTTGCCGGCGAGGCCTGCCACGATCGGCATCAGCGCGGCCAGTGCAACGACGCGCTCGATCGTGCCCTCGAACAGGCCGATCACGCGCGACGCGAAAAAAGCCGTGCACAGGTTGACCGCCAGCCACGGCCAGCGGTTGCGCGCCGAATCCCAGACGCTGGCGAACAGGTGCTCTTCCTCACGCAGGCCGGCCTTGGCCAGCGCCTCGGACTCGCCTTCTTCGCGGATCAGGTCGAGCACCTCGGCGACCGTCACGCGGCCGATCACGCGCTTGTCCGGATCGACGACCGGCGCCGACACCAGGTCGTAGCGCTCGAAGGCCTGGGCTGCGTCGCCCGCGTCCTCAAGCGGTTGCAGCGTCAGCACGTCGCGCTTCATCACGTCGACGACCAGCACGTCGGGCTGGTTGATCAACAGGCGGTCCAGCGGCAGCGCTCCGACCAGCACGTCGTGCTCGTCGACGACGTAGACCTGGTCGGTATGGTCGGGCAGTTCTTCGAGCGATCGCAACTCGCGCAGCACCATGTCGAGCGTGTAGTCGCTGCGCACGCTGATCGCCTCGAAGTCCATCAGCTCGCCGACCGTGTCCTCCGGGTAGGACATCGACGCGTGCAGCTGCGCGCGTTCCTCGGTCGTCAGCCCCTGCCTGACCTCCTCGACGACGTCGGTCGGCAGGTCGGGCGCCAGTTCGGCGATCTCGTCGGTATCGAGCGTTTCGACCGCCTCGACCAGCTCCTCGCGATCCATCGAGCGGATCAGCGATTCGCGCACCGGATCGGAGACTTCGAGCAGGATCTCGCCGTCGCGCTCGGAGTCGACGAGATCCCAGACGATCATCCGCTCTTCGTGCGGCAGCGACTCGAGCACGAACGCGATGTCGGCCGTGTGCAGCCGGTCCAGGCGCGCGCGCAGTTCGTTCAGGTGCTGGCGCTCGACCAGTTGTTCGACGAGCTCGCGACGCTGTTCGGCTTCGCCTTCGTGCTGGCGATGCGCGAGCTCGAGCACCACGGCGTGACGCCGCAGCAGCTCCTGGACCTCGAACAGCGCGCGCGACGCCGCCTCCGGATCGCGCTGCAGCGGCGCATCGGATTCTTCTACGGGAAGCGGCGCGCGCTCGGCGTCGGCCTCCGTAGCGTTCTTGACGTCTTCGTCGGCCATGGAACGGCGATTCTATCCGGGCCGGCTGGGGCGAACCGAATCGTTTCGCGCGAACCGAACCAGTCGGTTCACGGGGGGGTGACCGAGCCCATCCAGCGGCCGATCGACGCCGCTCGTCGCGCCAGCCCGGCGGAGCCGGGGTTCGCGTCGTAGTAGCGCGGCCGCGGCAGCATCGCGGCGAGCCGCGCCGCCTGGCGCGCGTCGAGCCCGGCCGCCGCAACGTCGAAGTGATGACGCGCAGCCGCCTCGGCGCCGAACACGCCCTCGCCCCATTCGGCCACGTTCAGGTAAATCTCGAGGATCCGGCGCTTGCTCATCACGAACTCGATCATGTAGGTGATGACGAGCTCCTGCGCCTTGCGCAGATAGCTGCGCTGGCCGGACAGGAAGAGGTTCTTGGCCAGCTGCATCGTGATCGTCGAGCCGCCCAGCACGACCTCGCCGCGCTGCCGGTTGCGGTCCCAGGCGCGTTCGATGGCTTCCCAGTCGACGCCGACGTGATCGGTGAAGCGGGCGTCCTCGGCGGCGATCACCGCGCGCTTCAGGTGCACCGAGATCCGTTCGTAGGGAACCCAGTCGAAGTGCAGCTCCAGCTTCGGGTCTTCGGCGCGCAGCCGCGCATGTTCGGCGCGCATGAAGGCCGTCGAACCGGGATCGACCTGGGACCACCACAGCACGTGGCCGAAGTACCAGGCTTGCATCGCCAGCACCGCCGTCACTGCCAGTGCCAGCAGCCATCCGATCACCGTGCCCAGGCGGCGCAGCGGCCCGCGCGGCGAGCCTGTTCGATTGCGCCGGGCGCCGTTGCGCCGGGCGC
>CALLYQ010000185.1 GCA_937858875.1 uncultured Lautropia sp.
ACGAACGCGGCGGCGCCGCCTGCCTGTCGGTGCTCACCGACGAGCGCTTCTTTCAGGGCTCGCTCGATTACCTGCGCGCCGCGCGCGCGGCCTGCGCGCTGCCGGTGTTGCGCAAGGACTTCATCGTCGATGCCTACCAGGTCTGGGAAGCGCGCGCCAACGGTGCCGACTGCATCCTGCTGATCGTCGCCAGCCTCGATGACGCGCAACTGGCCGAATTCGAGGCCGTCGCGCAGTCGCTGGCGATGGACGTGCTCGTCGAGGTTCACGACGGCAACGAACTCGATCGCGCGTTGAAGTTGAGTTCGCCTTTGCTCGGCATCAACAATCGGAATCTGCGGACTTTCGATGTATCGCTCGACACGACGATCGGCCTGCTCGGAACGATCCCGCCGGACCGGCTCGTCGTCACCGAAAGCGGGATCCTCGCGCCCGACGACGTGAAGCGGATGCGCACAGCCGGGGTCGACGCGTTCCTCGTCGGCGAAGCGTTCATGCGTGCGCCGGACCCCGGACAGGCGCTGGCCGCGCTGTTCGGCTGAGCGCCCGCCGCTACACCTTTCTCCGGATTGACAGCGAGCGACGAAAGACCGTATCTAGGAGGAACCGGAACGACCAGGGAGCCCGGCCGGTACGGCGGTGCCGCTGATACGACAACAATTACCGGAGCTCGATCATGGGCCTCGCCGGCATCCTCATCTCTCTCTTCCTGTTGATGTTCCTCGCGTACCGCGGGGTCACGGTGCTGGTGCTGGCGCCGATCCTCGCGTTGTTCGCGGTGCTGCTCAGCGGCGAGGCGCCGCTGTTGGCGTCGTACACGCAGATCTTCATGCCGGCGCTGGGCAAGTACCTGATCCTGTACTTCCCCATCTTCATGCTCGGCGCGATCTTCGGCAAGCTGATGGACGACAGCGGGTCAGCGCGGGCCATCGCACACTGGATCGTCGCCCACACCGGCAAGGAGCGCGCGATCCTTGCGATCGTGCTGGCTTGCGCGATCCTCACCTACGGCGGCGTTTCGCTGTTCGTCGTCGCTTTCGCCGTCTTTCCGATCGCCGTGGCCCTGTTCCGCGAGGCCAACGTACCGAAGCGGCTGATCGCGGGCGCCATCGCGCTCGGCTCGTTCACGTTCACGATGACCGCGCTGCCCGGCACGCCGGCGATCCAGAACGCGATCCCGATGCCCTTCTTCGGCACGACGCCGTTCGCTGCGCCGGGGCTTGGCATGATCGCGGCGGTGATCATGTTCGTGGGCGGCATGATGTGGCTGAATCGCCGGGCGCGCGTCGCCGCGGCGCGCGGCGAGAATTACGGGGACAGCGACACGACCGGATCCACGAAAGGCGACAGCAGCGTTGCCGATCCCGACGCGATCGACGGCGGTGCCGTCGGCACGCGCGCCTCCGCGGAGTTGCCGGGCATCGTCGTCGCGCTGATCCCCATCGTGCTGGTCATCGCGCTGAACGCGCTGCTGACCTACGTGATCATCCCGGCGATGGATTCGAGCTATCTGGCCCAGGATCGCTACGGCGCGACCAACATCGGCTCGGTACGCGGCATCTGGGCACTGATCGGCGCGCTGGTGATCGCGATCGTCGTGCTGATCTTTCTGAATCTCAAGCGACTGGCCGACGTCAAGAGCTCGATCAACGCCGGCACGATGGGCTCGCTGCTGCCGATCTTCAACACGGCGTCGGAGGTCGGCTACGGCGCCACCATCGCTTCGCTGCCGGCGTTCATCGTGATCCGCGACGCGGTCCTCAACATCTCGCCGGGCAATCCGCTGATCTCGCTGGCGGTCGCGGTCAACGTGCTCGCCGGCGTCACCGGCTCGGCCTCGGGCGGGCTGAGCATCGCGCTGCAGACGCTGGGCGAGACCTACATGCAGCTTGCGCAGCAGTTCGGCATCGACCCCGAAGTGATGCACCGGGTGGCCTCGCTGTCGTCGGGCGGCTTCGATGCGCTGCCGCACAACGGAGCGGTCATCACGCTGCTGGCGATCTGTGGGCTCACGCACCGGCAGTCGTATCTCGACATCTTCATGGTCACGATCGTTGCCCCGGTCGTCGCGATCATCACCGTCGTGATCCTGGGCACCATGTTCGGTTCGTTCTGAATCGCTGATGCCGGACACCGGCACGCCGAACGGGGCGAACTGCAAGTCGAAGCGGAGGCCTGCAATGCGCAGAGGATCGATTCTCGCCTTGCTGCTCGTGGCGGCAGCGTGCTCGTTCGCGAACCTTGCCGCTGCAGCCGAGTTGCGACTGCTGGCGGCCGAATTGCCGCCGTATTCGTTCCATGTCCCGCCGCCCACGGTCTCCGAGTTCGGCAAGCCCACGGGTGCGATCTACGACATCGTCCGCAAGATGGCGCAGCGCGTCGGTCACTCGGGTCGCATCGAGTTCATGCCCTGGACCCGCGCCCAGGAAATCGCCGAGAGCGAATCGGGCGTCGGCATCCTCGCGCTGACCCGAACGCCCGAGCGCGAACCGCGCTACAGCTGGATCGCGCCGATCGTCATCGACGACCTGGTCCTCGTCGGCGGCACCGGAGTCGATGTCTCTTCGCTCGACAAGGTCAAGGACAGGCCGACCGGCGTGCTGCGTCGAAGCGGAGCCGAAGCGCTGCTGCGCGAACAGAGGTTCACGCGGATCTCGCCGGCCAGCGAAGAGTGGATCAACGCGCAGAAGCTGCGCGACCGGCTGATCGATGCCTGGCTCGCGCCGCGGCTGATGGTGCTCTACGGGTATCGCGAGGTCGGTGGCGACGTCACCGCGCTGAACATTGGCCAGATCGTCCGCCGCAGCGACATCTATCTGGCCGGATCGAAAGACCTGCCGGCCGAAGAGATCGAGCGCTGGCGCAGCGCGTTCGAAGCCTTGAAGGCCGACGGTACCGTCGACCGGATCATCGCCTCGTACAGCTCGCTGCGCCCGGACGCGATTCCGGGCGAACTGCGACGGCCTGGCGACGAGATTCGCTGGTAGGCGCCGCCTGCGCCGGCGCGCGAGACGTCGCCTCCGCCGGCACACGCAGCCACGACGCGCGCAGCTTGCGCTGCGCGGCCGACTCCTGCTTCGCAACGGCAAGCCGAGCCTCGGTCGGCTGCACCGGCGCAAGCCTCAGCATCGTATCGAACAGCTCGTCGCGACGAAACGCATGCAGCTTCAGCAGCGCATCGGGACCGCGCCGCTCGAGCAACGCCTTCAGCGCGTTCTCGTCGGCGACCCGCAGCCCATCGATCGCAACGACGGTGTCGCCGGCGGCGAGGCCGGCGGCGTGCGCCGGTCCGCCGTTGACGATCTGCGCGATCTCGAGCGAGCCGTCGCGCGCTCGCAGCTTCGCCGCGAGGCGGGCGCCCGCGTGATCCGCGCCCTCGAACTTCAGCTCGAGGCCGAAGGCCTCGAAAAGCTGCGCCAGCGGCAGATCGGCCGTGCCCTCGGTCCAATCGCGAATCTCGGCATCCAGCCGCAGGCCGGTAGCCTCGGCCAGCAGTCCGGGAAAGCCGTCTTCGGGCAGGCCCCCGCGCGAACCCGGCGGGCGGGCGTAGAAATCGCGGCCGTAGCGCTGCCAGGCCAGCCGCATCACGTCGTCGAGCGAATGCTTTCCACGGCTGCGCGCACGGATCGTCAGGTCCAGCGACAGGGCCACCAGCGCGCCTTTCGCGTAGTAGCTGACGATCGCGTTCGCCGCGTTCTCGTCCTGGCGGTAGTACTTGACCCAGGCATCGAAGCTCGACTCGGCGACGCTCTGCTCGAAGCGGCCGGGGCCACGCATCACACTGGAGATCGTATTCCCGAGCGCCTTCAGGTAGCCGGCTTCGTCGAGTACGCCGGCACGCGGCAGCGTCAGGTCGTCGTAGTAGGAAGTGAAACCCTCGAAGATCCAGAGCAGCCGCGTATAGTTTTCGCGTGCCATGTCGTAGTCGGCGAAAACCGCGGGCTTGATCCGCTTGACGTGCCAGGTATGGAAGTACTCGTGGCTGGCCAGTCCGAGGAAGCCGCGGTAGCCGTCGGGTACCCCTTCCATGCCGGTGTAGGGCAGATCGTTTCGCCGGCAGATCAGCGCCGTGCTGGCCCGGTGTTCGAGTCCGCCGTAGCCGTCGCCGACCGCCATCACGAGGAACAGGTATCGCTCGACCGGTGCGCGCCGGCTTTCCGGCTCGAACAGCGCGATCTGCGTCTCGCAGATCCGGGCAAGGTCGGCGCACAGGCGATCGAGGTCGGCGTCGTGCCGCCCGGTGATCGCGATGTCGTGTGTTGCCCCGCCGGCCTCGAAGGAGGCCGTCGCGAAACGGCCCATCTCGACCGGGTGGTCGATCAGCTCGTCATAGTCGGCGGCGCGATAGCGGCCGAAGCCCCAGCGCGAGGCGCCGTGCTCGGGCAGTGCCGTGGCGACCCGCCAGTCGCGCCCGAACTCTGCGGCCGGCGCCAGGATCTGCACGCCGCAGGCCTCGCGTTCCTGGCCGAGCACCTGCAGGAACACGCTGGTGCCGTTGAAGAAACCGTGCGTCGCATCGAGGTGTGCGCCGCGCACCGACAGGTCCCAGGCATAGACGCGATAGCGCACGGTCGCGGGGCCGTCGCAGGGCGCCATCCGCCAGCTGTGCTTGTCGATCTTCGTCAGTGCGAGCGGCTTGCCGGCACTGCTGGCCTCGATCCGAACGATGTTCCGGGCGAACTCACGGACCAGGTAGCTGCCGGGAATCCAGGTCGGCAGCGCCAGGTTCTGGCCGGCCGGGTCGGGCGTCTCGATCGTCAGCGTGATTTCGAACAGATGGGCATGCGGATCGACGGGTACGATCTCGTACTCGATCGCTTCGCCTCCCTTGCTGTCGTCACGCGGGGCCGAGTCGAGGTGCCTCATCGGTCGACGTCGACGACGATCCGGCCGCGCACCTTGCCGGCGAGCAGATCGGCCGCCTTCGGCAGTACCTCGTCGAGCCCGATCTCGCTGGTGATCGTGGCCAGCAGCGAGCGGTCGAACTGCGAGGCGAGCCGTCGCCACGCCTCGCGACGCTCGTCGATCGGACACATGACCGAATCGACGCCCGCCAGCGTGATGCCACGCAGGATGAACGGCGCGACGCTTGATGGAAAGTCCATCCCCTGCGCCAGCCCGCAGGCCGCAACCGTGCCCCGGTAACGGGTCTGCGCGCAGGCATTGGCCAACGTATGCGAGCCCACGGCATCGACGACGCCGGCCCAGCGTTCCTTCTGCAGCGGCTTGCCGGGAGCCGACAGGCTGGCTCGATCGATGACCTCGCTGGCGCCGAGCTTGCGCAGATAGTCGGTTTCGTCGACCCGGCCGGTCGAAGCTACGACGCGATGTCCGAGCCGCGACAGGATCGCGATCGCCACACTGCCAACGCCGCCGGCAGCGCCGGTCACCAGCACCTCGCCGTTGCCCGGCTTCACGCCATTGCGCTCGAGCGCCATCACGCACAGCATTGACGTGTAGCCGGCAGTGCCGATCGCCATTGCATCGCGCGGCTCGATGCCCTCGGGCAGGCGCACGAGCCAGTCGCCCTTCAGCCGGGCCTTCTGCGCAAGGCAGCCCCAGTGCGTCTCGCCGACGCCCCAGCCGTTCAGCACGACCTTGTCGCCGGGCTTCCAGTCGGCGTGCTCGCTGGATTCGACGACGCCGGCGCCGTCGATGCCGGCAACCATCGGCCAGCTACGGACGACCGGTGAGCGATTGCACAGTGCCAGGCCGTCCTTGTAGTTGAGCGTGGAATGCGAGATCCGAACGACGACGTCGCCGGCGGCCGCGCCCGCGGCAAGCTGCTCGTCGGTGAGCTGACGGACGCCAGCCCGAAAGCCGCTGTCGTCCTTCTCAAGATAGAGCGCACGAAAAGTCATCTGCTCGAATTCCGGTGAAAGGTGGCCGCTGGCCAGGAGAGAGCCATCTTAAGACATCGGGTAGGACGCGGATGCGCACCCGGCTCCCTCCATAGGGAGGCTCGCGCCCGAGGAAAGGGAGAGCCCAATGGCGTTGGGCGCTGGCAGCCGCTCGACGGGCGCTCCGTTTGCTCTCCGTTGCCGCTGGCGCACCGGGCCGTCTCCGTTGCGCCGTTGGTAACGTTCCGTCGGAGATCGCACTCGTTTGTGCGTTCCTTCACCACCTCGTCGCCCGCCTGCTCTATGCTCGGCGACCGAGTGCCCGTACTGGATCCATGCATCAAGGAGAGTCGATGATCGCGAGCAAACCCGAGGCCAGCCGGCCGCAACAAGCAATTCCGAGCGACGCGGTCGATGCGGCCTCCCGGTCCGAATGGAGCCCGCCTCGCCTTCGGAGGCTTGCGGGAATCGCGTCGGGCGCGGCTCTGGCAATGATCCTGGCGGGTTGCGGCGGCGGTGGAGGAGGGGGTGGCGGCGATGAGCCGCCGCCGCCGCCGGTCGCGGCTTGCGTGTCACAGGACGCGGCCAGCGACACCGGCTTCGCACTTGGCGTCTGCGGGAATCCGCCATCCACCGTGCTGATGGAAACCGGCGCGACCGTAGTGCCGGCCGCTACACCCAGGGGCTACACGCTGACGCTCGCATTCCCGGCGGGGCAACCCGGCAGCCTCGGCGGAAGCTACAGCTTCGGCACGACGAACAAGACGGCCTTCGGCGTTCGCGACCTGATCGGCGCCGTGCGCGGAGAGGCATTCGAGGACCCTCCTGCCCCGCGCGGCGCGTATACGGCGATCACCGGCTTCCACAAGTATTGGGACGGGGTGTCCGTCCCCGAAGCCAGTTCGCGCGAGTTTGCCCACATCGACTTCGGCGTCTGGGAGCGTGCCGGCACCGAAACGCCGGATACCTATTTCGGCGTCTGGCATGCCAAATGGAATCCCGGCGCAGTAAACGAATGGCCTGCGCAGGCGCGCGTCTACGAAGGGCCGGCGGTCGGCGTACTCGGCCCGCATCGCGCGGCCGGCGACACGCATGCCGACCGGCAAGGCGTCAGGACCTACGGCTTCAGCGCGCGGGTCAGGATTGCGGTCGATGCGTCGGGCCGCATCATCGAAGGCCAGAGCTCCGTTTCGGATCTCGTCGTTTCGTTCCCCGATCCCCTCGAGCCGCAGAGCAGGTCGCAGACAGAGGCGGTGACGGTCGTGACGCCGATGCCGATCCGCCAGGACGCCGGTGGCACGTCGCCGGCAGCGCTGGCCGGTAATCTCGTGCTCACCGACGGTGGGCCGAGTGCCTTCGAGGCGCAGTTCTTCGGTACGGCCGCTGCCCCGGCGACCGAAATCGCCGGTCGATTCCGGTTCAAGACCGCCGCCGGCATGTTCGCGATCGGCGCGTTCGGGGCTTCAGTCCAGGCGCAGCCGCAGTAACGGTTCGCTGGATGCCGGCCGCCCTGCCTGACCGCGGGCGTCCGGGACCTCCTCTTCAGGCCCCCTTCGGTCGCTTGTCCACCACGCGCCGGGCCTTGCCTTGCGAGCGCTCGATCATCCCGGGCCCTTCGACGACCACCCTGGCCGACACGCCGATATAGGCCTTGATCGCGTGCTCGAGCGCGGCTGCAGCGCCAACGCGGTCGGCACGGTCGTGCTTTTCGCCTGCCTTCAGTTCCACGCGCACGACAAGCGTGTCGAGCCGGCCTTCGCGGCCGAGCTCGCACTGGTAGTGCGGCGCGAGGTTCGGCCGCTGCAGGATCAGCTCCTCGATCTGCGACGGGAACACATTGACGCCGCGCACGATCATCATGTCGTCGGAGCGGCCGGTGATCTTTTCGATCCGGCGCATCGTCCGCGCCGTGCCGGGCAGCAGCCGGGTCAGGTCGCGCGTACGGTAGCGCACGACCGGCAGCGCTTGCTTGGTCAGCGAGGTCAGCACCAATTCGCCGAACTCGCCGTCGGGCAATACGGCGCCGGTCTCTGGATCGACGATCTCGGGATAGAAGTGATCCTCCCACAACGTGGGTCCGTCCTTCGTCTCGATGCACTCGTTGGCCACGCCAGGCCCCATCACTTCCGACAGCCCGTAGATGTCGACGGCATCGAGCGACAGCCGCCGCTCGATCTCGCCACGCATCTCGTTGGTCCACGGTTCGGCTCCGAAGATCCCGATTCGCATGCTCGCGCTGCGCGGGTCGATGCCCCGGCGTTCGAACTCGTCGGCGATCGCCAGCATGTAGCTCGGCGTGATCATCACGATGTCCGGCCGGAAATCCTGCATCAGCTGGACCTGCCGCTCGGTCTGCCCGCCGCCGAAGGGCACGACGGTCAGGCCCAGGCGCTCGGCACCGTAATGTGCGCCGAGGCCGCCCGTGAACAGGCCGTAGCCGTAGCTGACGTGCACGAGATCGCCCGGGCGTGCGCCGCTTGCGCGGATCGAGCGCGCGACGAGCGCAGCCCAGGTGTCGATGTCGGCGGCCGTGTACCCGACGACGGTCGGCTTGCCGGTCGTGCCGCTCGAAGCATGGAGGCGTACGACCTGCTCGCGCGGCACGGCGAACATTCCGAAGGGATAGGTCTGGCGCAGATCGGCCTTCGTCGTGAAAGGAAAGCGGTGCAGGTCATCGAGCTGCTTCAGCTCGTCTGGGTGCGCGCCGGCTTCGTCGAAGCGCTGCCGGTAGTGGGGAACCCGCTCCCATGCATGGCGCAGCGACCATTTGAGGCGCTCGAGCTGCAGGCTGCGCAACTCGTCGACGCTGGCGCGTTCGATCGGTTCGAGCGGAAAGCCGCCCGCCGAGCGTTCGCCGCCGGTGTGTTCCCGATCCTGGCTGCTCATTGTTCCGTCTCCTCGAAGAACTGCCCCTTGATCGTCGCCGACTTGCCGCGAAACAGTGCGATCAGCTTGCCGTGCTGGTCGTGCACGCGGATGTCGTAGACGCCATGCCGACCGGCCCGGTGCTGCTCGACGGCCTCTGCGGTCAGCAGGTCGCCGTCGTGCGCCGGGGCAAGGAACTCGATCGTGCAGCCGGCCGCCACCGTACGCTGGTTGTGGCTGTTGCAGGCGAAGGCGAACGCGGTATCCGACAGCAGGAAGATGTAGCCGCCATGGCAGATGCCGTGTCCGTTGGTGAGTTCGGGCCGGATCGCCAGCGACATCTTCGCCCGACCGGGTCCGATCTCGAGCAACTCGATGCCCAGATGGCGCGACGCGCGATCGTCGACCATCATCAGGCGGCCGACCTCCCGCGCTCGCCGCTGTGCCTGCCTTTGCGCCGCCGTCGGCATGCCTTGCTCCGCGGTCGGCCCATCGGCTTGCGCTTCCATCGACCCGCTTTGCGTCGGGCCGGGCGTCGTCTCCTCGCTCATCCTTGTTGTCTCCTCGCGTGCACCCGATGGGGCGGGCCGGCAGGCGCGACGCCCGCAGTTCAGAGGCCCTTGAAGTTGGGCCGGCGCTTCTCCAGGAACGCGTTGACCCCCTCGCTGTAGTCCTGCGATTGCCCGAGCGCGTGCTGCAGGTCGCGCTCGAGGTCGAGCTGCTGGTCGAGCAAGTTCGTCTGTGCGGCATTGATCGACTGCTTGATCGCAGCGAGCGCGCGAGTCGGCATCGTGGCCAGTCGTCCGGCCAGCGTTTCGACCTCGGCATCGAGGGCTTCGTCGTCGACGCATTTCCAGATCAGCCCCCACTGCGCCGCCTGTTCCGCGGAAAGGCGCTCACCCAGCATCGCCAGCGCCATCGCCCGGGCGTGACCGATCCGCTGCGGCAGGAACCAGGTGCTGCCGGAGTCGGGGACGAGGCCGATGTTGACGAAAGCCTGCAGGAAAGACGCACTGCGCGCCGCAATCACGATGTCGCAGGCCAGTGCGAGGCTGGCGCCGGCACCGGCGGCGATGCCGGCTACCCGGGCGACGACCGGCATCGGCAAGCTCCTGATCCGGCGGATCAGCGGATTGAAGGTTTCCTCGATCAACTGGCCGAGGTCGGTCATATTGCCGGGCTCGAAGGACAGGTCGGCGAGGTCCTGGCCGGCGCAGAAGCCCCGGCCGGCGCCGGCCAGCACCACGGCGCGAACGCTGTCGTCTCCTTCGATCCGGTCCAGCGCCTCGCGCAGATCGGCGTGCATTGCGCGCGTGAACGCGTTCAGCTTGTCCGGGCGATCGAGCGTCAAGCGCGCGATGCCTGAAGCGACCTCGAGTCGCACCGTCTTCTGTTCCATCTATCTCCTCCGAATGAATGCTGCAGGGCGGGGCCGGCGCGGCGAGACCGCGGGGCTTCGAGCTCCCGGCACGCCGCATGGATGCTGCATCCCCCGATCTTGCCATCAGGCGCGTGGCAGAATCGATCGACCCAGTCCGCGAAAGCGACAACACGGAGAACCTGCACGATGGCCGAATCGCTGATCCTCGTCGAGACGCGCGAGCGCGTCGGATTGATCCGACTCAACCGCCCGAAGCAGCTCAACGCATTGAACGACAGCGTGATGGACGAGCTCGGGTCCGCGCTGCTCGCCTTCGACGCCGACGACGGCATCGGAGCAATCGTCATCACCGGCAACGACAAGACCTTCGCCGCTGGCGCCGACATCGGCGCGATGGCCCGCTGGAGTTACATGGACGTCTATCGCAGCGAGTACATCACCCGCAACTGGGAGACGATCCGGCGGATACGCAAGCCGGTGATTGCCGCAGTCGCCGGCTACGCGCTGGGCGGCGGCTGCGAGCTGGCAATGATGTGCGACATCGTGATCGCCGCCGACACCGCCAGGTTCGGCCAGCCCGAGATCAAGCTCGGCGTGATCCCCGGTGCCGGCGGCACGCAGCGGTTGCCGCGTGCGATCGGCAAGGCCAAGGCAATGGATCTGTGCCTGACCGCACGCACGATGGACGCCGAGGAAGCCGAGCGGGCCGGCCTGGTGTCCCGAATCGTGCCCGCTGACCGCCTGCTCGACGAGGCGCTCGAGGCGGCGGCAACGATCGCGGCCAACTCGCTTCCCTCGGTGATGATGGCGAAGGAGGCGATCAACCGCGCCTGGGAGTCGCCGTTGTCGGAGGGTCTGCTCTTCGAGCGCAGGGTGTTCCACTCGCTGTTCGCCACCGAGGACCAGAAGGAGGGGATGGCGGCCTTCGTCGAGAAGCGCAAGCCCGGGTTCACCCACCGCTGAACGCCGTTTTGCACATCCTCGAAAACGCTGCTATAGTCTCGCCTCTTGCTGCTGACGACCCCCGCGAAGCGGGCCCGAGGCAGCAGGACAGGCGCTCCGGCCGACAACGCAAAGGCGAAGTCGATACGAAAAACGGAACGAAGCGCTTGACAGGCAGAAACGAAGCTGACACAATCTCGTTTCTCTGCTGATCACGAATCACTGCAAACGCAGCGGCAAGTGGTCCCGATCTTTAAAAATCAACAGCCGATAAGTGTGGGCGTCTGGGCGAAAGCGCCAAGCCCGAAGGGCCGGTGAAAGCCGATCCTGAAGGCGGGTTCCGCGGCGACATCGTCGTCCGGTTCTCGGAAAAATCAGACGCTCATACGGTAACAGATATCCATTGGGTAACCAATGAATGTCAATTCCGTTTATGAGCAGGTTCGCAAGAACCAACCTAGAAAGATCGAACTAAAGAGTTTGATCCTGGCTCAGATTGAACGCTGGCGGCATGCCTTACACATGCAAGTCGAACGGCAGCACGGGGGCAACCCTGGTGGCGAGTGGCGAACGGGTGAGTAATGCATCGGAACGTACCTGGTAGTGGGGGATAGCTCGGCGAAAGCCGGATTAATACCGCATACGCACCAAGGTGGAAAGCGGGGGACCGAAAGGCCTCGCGCTATCGGAGCGGCCGATGTCGGATTAGCTAGTTGGTGGGGTAAAGGCTCACCAAGGCGACGATCCGTAACTGGTCTGAGAGGACGACCAGTCACACTGGGACTGAGACACGGCCCAGACTCCTACGGGAGGCAGCAGTGGGGAATTTTGGACAATGGGCGAAAGCCTGATCCAGCAATGCCGCGTGTGTGAAGAAGGCCTTCGGGTTGTAAAGCACTTTTGTCCGGAAAGAAATCTCCTGGGTTAATACCTCGGGGGGATGACGGTACCGGAAGAATAAGCACCGGCTAACTACGTGCCAGCAGCCGCGGTAATACGTAGGGTGC
>CALLYQ010000186.1 GCA_937858875.1 uncultured Lautropia sp.
CCCGCCGAGCCGGTCGGCCAGGCGCAAGGCCTTCTCGAGGTTGACTTCGCCCGGCCGGTCGAGCCCGGCCGTCTTCGACAGGCTCTCGCGCGAAACGTCGACGCTGAAGCGCTGGCCGTCGATCGCCACGGCCGTCATGCATGCGCCCTGGATCGCGATCGAATCGCCGAGGGCCACGTCTGACAGGTCGAGCCCGCCGGCATCGATCGTGAGGCGGCAGCCGGCATCGTCGCCGGCACCCAGCGGCTCGATGCGCTCTATGCGGCCCAGGGCCGCGATGATTCCGGTGAACATCGACTCTCTCTTTCTCTTGCGGGCTTGACTATGAAGCAGCCTCGTGCGCTCCGGTCAGCCGGTCCGCCGCATTGTCCGCGACACGTCGCTGCGGCAGCCGTTCGGGCAGGCGCGCCAGCAGGCGGATGTCGTCGCCGATTCGCTCGAGCGACTGCAGCGCGAGCCGCGGTGCCGCGTCGAGCGCGACCGGCGGCAGCAGGTCGACCATGCCGGTCGCGTTGCCGAGCAGCATCGGCGCGAGGTACACGAGCAGTTCGTCGACACAGTCCTCGCGCAGCAGCGAGCCGTTCAGCCGATAGCCAGCCTCGACGTGCAGCTCGTTGATGCCCCGCCCGGCCAGCTCGCCGAGCAGCGCCGACAGGTCGACCTTGCCGCGTGCGTCGGGCATCTCGATCACCTCGCAGCCGCGGTCGCGCAGTTCGGCGACTTTGCCCGGGATCGCATTTGCACAAGCGACCAGCAACTTGCCGCTGCCGCGCACGATCCGCGCGCCGAGATCGACCTCGAGGCGCGAGTCGACCAGCACGCGCAGCGGCTGACGCGTCGTTTCGACGGCGCGCACGGTGAGCTGCGGATCGTCGTCGCGAACGGTACCGATGCCGGTCAGCAGCGCGCAGGCGCGCGCACGCCAGGCGTGGCCATCGGCGCGAGCCGGTTCGCCGGTGATCCACTGGCTGCGGCCATCGGGCAGCGCGGTACGGCCATCGAGGCTGGCGGCGATCTTCATCCGCACCCACGGGCGCCGGCGCAGCATTCGCGAGACGAAGCCGATGTTCAGTTCGAGCGCATCATGCTCGAGCAGGCCGCAGCGCACGTCGATGCCGGCGGCGCGAAGCTTCTGCAAACCCCGGCCGTCGACCTTCGGGTTCGGGTCTTCCATCGCCACGATCACGCGGCCCACGCGCGCTTCGATCAGCGCATCGACGCAGGGCGGCGTGCGGCCGTGGTGGCTGCAGGGCTCGAGCGTCAGGTAGACGGTGGCGCCACGTGCCGCGCCATTGGCCTGCGCCAGCGCGAGCACCTCGGCATGCGGTTCGCCGGCGCGCTCGTGCCAGCCTTCGCCGACGACCCGCCCGTCGCGGACGATGACGCAGCCGACACGCGGATTCGGAGTCGAGGTCCGGAGCCCGCGCGCCGCGAGCTCGAGCGCTCGGGACATGTGTTCGTGATCGACTGCAGTGAACATCGGCTTCGCGGGGCGGCTCGGAGGGGAGACCATTATCGCCGTTCCGTTGGCCGGCGCCCGTCGCCCGGCGCGGCAAGACTAGAATCCGCTCACTGCCATCCACTCTTGTCGGTCCAAGATGCCCTCATCTCCCAACTCACGGCCCGGCGGCCGGATCCTCGCCGACGCACTGGCCGTCCACGGCGTCGACACCGTGTTCGGCGTCCCCGGTGAAAGCTACCTCGCTGTGCTCGACGGGCTGTATGCCCACCGCGACGCGATCCGCTTCGTGATCTGCCGGCAGGAGGGCGGGGCCGCATTCATGGCCGACGCCTATGCCAAGCTGACCGGCAAGCCCGGCGTCGTGATGGTCACGCGCGGCCCGGGAGCGACGAACGCATCGATCGGCGTGCACGCGGCCTTCCAGGATTCGGTCCCGATGGTCGTGTTCATCGGCCAGGTGGGCACCGACTTCATCGATCGCGAAGCCTTCCAGGAAATCGACTACCGCCGGATGTTCGGGCAGATGGCCAAGTGGGTCGCGCAGATCGACCGTGCCGACCGGATCCCGGAATACGTGGCGCACGCGTTCCAGGTCGCGACCAGCGGCCGGATGGGCCCGGTCGTGCTGGCGCTGCCCGAGGACATGCTGCTGGTCGAGGCCAGCATTCCCGACGCGCGCCCGCACGCGCCGGTACGCGCGGCACCTTCGGACGCGCAGATCGAGGAACTGCGATCACTGCTGGCCGCGGCGCAGCGGCCCTTGCTGATGCTCGGAGGTACCGGCTGGACGCAGCAGGCCTGCGACGACATCCGGGCCTTCGCCGAAGCGAACCGGCTGCCGGTGAGCTGCGCATTCCGTTTCCAGGACCTGATGGACAACCGCCATCCGAACTACGTGGGCGACGTCGGCATCGGCATCAATCCGAAGCTGGCGGCACGCGTCAGGGAATCCGACCTGCTCATCGCGATCGGCCCGCGTCTCGGCGAGATGACGACTTCCGGCTACACGCTGCTGTCGGTACCCCGGCCCGAGCAAAAGCTGATCCACGTGCATGCCGGCACCGACGAGCTCGGCACCGTCTACCAGGCCGACCTGATGATCGCCTCGGGCATGCCCGAAATGGCTGCAGCGCTGCGCAAGATTCGCGTCGAGTCCGCAGCCTGGGCCGCGTGCGTGGGCGAAGCGCGCGCGCAGTACGAGGCCTGGCAGCGCCAGCCGCCGCTGTACAGTGCCAACCCTGCCGCCGATGCCCCTGCGCAGCCGCCGGCACTCAATCTGTGGGAAGTGGTGCAGACGCTGAAGCGCGCCGCACCGGCCGACACGATCATCACGAACGGCGCCGGCAACTTCGCGACCTGGGCGCACCGCTTCTGGCCCTACGCGGGTCTGCGCACGCAGTTGTCGTCGACATCCGGCGCGATGGGCTACGGCCTGCCGGCCGCGGTGGCCGCGGCGATCGCGGCGCCGGAGCGCACCGTCGTCTGCTTCGCCGGAGACGGCGACTTCCTGATGAACGGACAGGAACTCGCGACCGCCGCGCAGTACGATGCCGCGCCGATCGTGATCCTGTTCAACAACGGCATGTACGGCACGATCCGGATGCACCAGGAGCGCGAATACCCGGCCCGCGTGCACGGCACCTCGCTCGCGAATCCCGATTTCGCCAGATACGCCGAAGCCTTCGGCGGCTTCGGCGCACACGTCGCCCGCACCGACGAGTTCGAGCCCGCGCTGAAGGCCGCCCTGACGTTCGCCCGCGACAAGCGCCGGCCCGCCCTGATCGAGCTGGCCGTCGACCCGCAAGCGATCACGCCGAATTTGTCGCTGGAGGCGATCCGGAACGCGAAGCGCTGATCCGGCGTTGATCGTCGGCGCGCGTCCGCGGGTGTGAGGACGAGGGCACGCGCCTGCACGAAGGATTGATTCAGCCGCTCCGCCGACGCCGAGCTTGCACTTCGAGCACCGCTTCCGCGAACTCGTCGACGTCCTCGAACTTCCGATACACCGACGCGAAGCGCACGTAGCCGATCTTGTCGAGCTTCTTCAGTTCGCGCATCACCAGCTCGCCGATCTGTTCGCTGCCGACCTCGCGCAGCCCGAGGCTCAGCAGCTTTTCCTCGATCCGGTGGATCGCGGCGTCGACGGCTTCGGCATTGACCGGGCGCTTGCGCAGCGCGAGGGCCATCGACGCACGCAGTTTCGCGCGATCGAACTCGGTGCGGGTGCCGTTGCGTTTGACCACCGCCGGCAGGTTCAGCTCGACACGCTCGTAGGTCGTGAAGCGCTTCTCGCAGTCGAGGCAGCGGCGACGGCGGCGGATGCTGTCGCCTTCATCGGACTCGCGGGTCTCGATGACCTGGGTGTCGGCGTGATCGCAAAACGGGCAGCGCATCGCGTCCGCGCCTGCTCGGGCCGTCAGCCGTAGACCGGGAACTTCGCCGTCAGCTGCCCGACCTTTTCGCGTGCCTGTGCGAGCCTGGCCTGATCGCGAGGATGCTCGAGCACGTCGGCGATCAGGTGCCCGACCTGCGCGACTTCGTCTTCGCGAAAGCCGCGCGTCGTCATCGCCGGCGTGCCGAGCCGGATGCCGCTGGTGACCATCGGTTTCTCGGGGTCGTTCGGGATCGCGTTCTTGTTGCAGGTGATGTGCGCCTCCTGCAGCACGCGCTCGGCCTCCTTGCCGGTGATCTTCTTCGCGCGCAGGTCGACCAGCATCAGGTGCGATTCGGTACGGCCCGACACGATGCGCAGGCCGCGGTCGATCAGCGTGTGGGCGAGCACCTGGGCGTTCGTGACCACTTGTTTCGCGTAGTCGCGGAACGACGGATCGAGCGCTTCCTTGAACGAGACGGCCTTGGCGGCGATCACGTGCATCAGCGGGCCACCCTGCAGCCCCGGGAAGATCGCGGAATTGATCGGCTTTTCGTAGCGCTCGGGCATCAGGATGAAGCCGCCGCGCGGACCGCGCAGGCTCTTGTGCGTGGTCGACGTGACGATGTCGGCGTGCGGCACCGGGTTCGGGTAGACGCCGCCGGCGATCAGGCCCGAATAGTGAGCCATGTCGACCATCAGCAACGCGCCGACCTCGCGCGCGACCTTCGCGAAGCGTTCCCAGTCGATGCGCAGGCTGTAGGCCGAGGCACCGGCGATGATCAGCTTCGGCTTCGTTTCGTGCGCCGTGCGCTCCATCGCCTCGTAGTCGATCGCCTCGTTTTCGTCGAGCCCGTACGAAACGACGTTGAACCACTTGCCCGACATGTTCAGCGCCATGCCGTGCGTCAGGTGGCCGCCCTCGGCCAGGCTCATGCCCATGATCGTGTCGCCTGGCTTCAGGAACGCGAGGAACACGGCTTCGTTGGCCTGCGCACCGGAGTGCGGCTGCACGTTCGCGCATTCGGCGCCGAACAGCTTCTTCAATCGATCGATCGCCAACTGCTCGGCGACGTCGACGAATTCGCAACCGCCGTAATAACGCCTGCCCGGATAGCCCTCGGCGTATTTGTTGGTCAGCTGCGAGCCCTGCGCAGCCATCACGGCCGGGCTCGCGTAGTTCTCCGATGCGATCAGCTCGATGTGCGCCTCCTGGCGCTGGTTTTCGAGACGAATGGCGTTCCAGAGCTCGGGATCGCTGTGCGCGATGCCGTGATTGCGGTCGAACATCGGAGGTCCTTGCGAGGGAAGGGCTAAGCGGGACGCGTCATTTTACGCGAGGCGGCCGCGCCGCCGGACAGCCGCCTAGGCGTCGTCGAGCGCCTCGTCGAGATGCGCGACGTCCGCCCAGTCGACGAGCGTGAAGCGCGATCCGTCGAAGCCGATGCGGTTCAGGCTCGCGTTGAGCAAGGCATGGCCGCGCGGCGCATCGAGCGGCAGCCCCGACGCGATCCGGTAGGCGCAATCGAGCACCCCGCCGTGCGCGACCGCGATGACGATGCGCGACGGATAGCGCTGCACCAGCCCACGCAGCGCCGCTTCGACGCGCGCATGAAAGCTGCGCAGCGACTCGCCGCCGCCGGGCAGCGCGAAATCCGGCTCGCGGTCGCGCCACCGGCGCCAGGCCTCGGGTTCCTCGCGATCGATCTCTTCGTGCGTGCGCCCTTCGAAGCTGCCGTAGTACCGCTCTCGCAGCGACGGGTCGTGCTGCAGCGGCAATCCGAGTGCACGCGCGATCGGCTCGGCCGTCTGCACGGCGCGCGACAGGTCGCTGACGTGTACGGCGGCGATCCGGTCGCGTTCCGCGCTGCCCGCAAGACAGCGCGCAGTCAGTTCGGCCTGCCTGCGCCCCTCATCGTTCAGCGCAATGTCGATGTGCCCCTGGAAGCGGCGCGCCTGGTTCCAGTCGGTGACGCCGTGCCGCACCAGGATCACCGAAGTGCACTGCCCTGCCTCGGAGCCGCCCTGGCCCTGCCCTGCCTCGAGGCTCATTTGCCGGCCAGCCTCGGATTGAGCGTGTACGTGCCGGTGATCGAGGCCTGGCCGAGCTTGTGATGCTCGATGACCTTGCGCGCATCGTGTCCGCCGAAGCGCCCCATCAGGGGCAGCCGCTCGACGTCGAGCGCGTAGACGGTGAAGACATAGTGATGGACGATCGAATCGTTCCACGGAGGGCACGGGCCGTCGTAGCCGAAGTAATCGCCCGACATGTCGTGGTCCGACGCGAACCAGCCGGTGTAGTCGTTGATGCCCTGGCGCGCGCCGTGCCGGGCAGCCGGGCCCATCTTGCCCTTCGGCGTGACCTTGTCGGAGAACTCGCCGGCGGCGATCGAGGTGATCGAGGCCGGCAGGTCGACCAGCACCCAGTGGAAGAAGTCCACGCGCTTCAGCGTGGCCGGGACCTCGCGGCCCTCCTGGTTGACGTCTTCGCCGCTGCTCGGCACGTCGTAGTCGTGGCAGATGATCGCGAACGACTTCGTGCCCACCGGCGCGCCGGTCCAGGCCAGATGCGGATTGCGGTTGCTCGACAGCGCGATGTGCGACTTCGGGTCGATCCGGCCGAACGCGAATTCCTCGGGAATCGGCGCGCCGTCGGCAAAGGATTCACTGGTGAGTTTCATCGAAACGGCTCCTGGGAGGATCAGAGGGAATGCACCAGCCTAGGCCGAGCGCTTCGAAGCCGTCAAGACGCCCGGGCAGACGCGCTTGCGCCGACAGGGGCGGCGGCGCTCGAAGGGCCGGCGTCCGGCGTCGCAGAGCCGGTGCGCAGCCACAGCGTGACCGGCCCGTCGTTGACCAGTGCCACTTTCATGTCGGCGCCGAACACGCCGGTGGCCACCCGCGGGTGAGCGTCGCGCGCACGGGCGACGAACAGCTCGTAGAGCCTGCGTGCCTCGTCGGGCGCCGCCGCCAGCGAGAAGCCGGGGCGGTTGCCCGACGACGTGTCTGCGGCCAGCGTGAACTGCGACACCAGCAACAATCCGCCGCCGACGTTCTGGACGCTGCGGTTCATGCGCCCGGCCTCGTCGCCGAAGCAGCGCAGCCGAAGCACGCGTTGCAGCAGCCGGGCCGCGTCGTCGTCGCTGTCGCCGCGCTCGGCGCAGACGAACACGAGCAGGCCGGGGCCGATCTCGCCGGTCAGCTCGCCATCGACGCGAACGCTGGCCTCACTGACCCGCTGGACCAGGGCAAGCATCTGCCGGCCGTTCCCGTTCTCTCGGCTCAGCTCAGCGTGACGCGCGCGAAGCGCCGCTTGCCGACCTGGATCACATAGCTGCCGGCGTCGAGCTTCAGCCCCTTGTCCTCGACCCGCTGGCCGTCGACGCGCACGCCACCCTGCTCGAGGTTGCGCATCGCCTCGGAGCTCGACGGCGCAAGCCCGGCCTGCCTGAGCAGTTGGGCGATGCCGAGCGGCGCGCCGGACAGCGACACTTCGGACATGTCCTCGGGCACGGCGCCGTGGCGGAAGCGTGCCTCGAATTCGGCCAGCGCCCGCTCTGCGTCTGCGGCCGAGTGGAATCGAGTGACGATTTCCTGCCCGAGCATGACCTTGGCGTCGCGCGGATTGCGTCCGGACTCGCACTCGGCCCGCAGCGCATCGATCTCCGCAGCCGGGCGGAAGGACAACAGCGTGAAGTACTTCCACATCAGCTCGTCGGAGATCGACATCAGCTTGCCGAACATCTGTGCGGGCGCCTCGGTGATGCCGACGTAGTTGCCCTTGGACTTCGACATCTTCTCGACGCCGTCGAGACCTTCGAGCAGCGGCATCGTCAGGATGCACTGGGGCGGCTGCCCATATTCGCGCTGCAGTTCGCGTCCGACCAGCAGGTTGAACTTCTGGTCGGTACCGCCCAGCTCGATGTCCGAGCGCAGCGCGACCGAGTCGTAGCCCTGCATCAGCGGGTACAGCAGTTCGTGAATCGAGATCGGCTGGCCGGAGCGATAGCGCTTCGTGAAGTCCTCGCGTTCGAGCATCCTCGCGACCGTGTATCGCGCTCCGAGCTCGATCATGCCGCGTGCACCGAGCGGATCCGACCACTCGGAGTTGTAGCGGATCTCGGTGCGCTCGGGATCGAGCACCAGGCTCGCCTGGTCGAAGTAGGTGCGCGCGTTCTCGTCGATCTGCGCGCGCGACAGCGGTGGGCGAGTCGCGTTGCGCCCCGACGGATCGCCGATCATCGCCGTGAAATCGCCGATCAGGAATATCACCGTGTGCCCGAGATCCTGCAACTGGCGCATCTTGTTCAGCACGACGGAATGGCCGAGGTGCAGGTCGGGTGCCGTCGGATCGAGGCCGAGCTTGATCCGCAGCGGACGCCCGTCGGCCTCGCTGCGCGTCAGCTTGGCGACCCACTCACTCTCGACGAGCAATTCGTCGCAGCCGCGCAGCGTGATTGCAAGCGCATCGCGCACCCCGGCACTGGGTTCTGCGCCCGTTTCATTCGCTCCGGCCCGCTTTTCGCCGTCTGTCGCCACTGTTTGCCTTTCGTGCGCCTGCGCGGCGCGAAGATCGCCCATCCGGACAAACATCCGACCAACGCGTTACAAATCGAAGCGGATTCGGGCGGCCCCGTGAGGTTTTGCCCGAATATTTCGAGTAGAATTCCCGCTTTGTTGCCGAAGTCCGGGCAGCGTGCCGGGATCGTCGTGCCGTGCAGTCGTCGGACCCAAGGTCCGGATTCTAACGAACACCAAGCAGATGCCCCGCATTCCCGATCGACGAATCAACAAGGTCGCCGCCGCCGTTGGCACCGCTCTCGCCCTCGCTGCCGTTACCGCCTTCGGTGTCGCACCGCTCCGCGAAGCAGAACTCCCGCCGCTCGAAACGATCGTCGAATCGCTGGAACTCTCTCCCGAAGTCACCGCCACGCCGGACACCTTCGTCCAGTCCGAGCGCGTACGGCGCGGCGAGACCGTTGCATCGCTGCTCGAACGCCTCGGCGCCGCCGACGCGCAGTTCCTTCAGTTCGCCGCCAACGACCCGGTTGCGCGCCGCCTGCTGCAACTGCAGTCGGGCCGATCGGTCTCCGCCGAGGTCGATGTCTCCGGCCGCGTCCTGTGGCTGCAGTACCGCCACGGCGCCCTGAACGCGACGGATCCCGAGAAAGCCACGCGCCTGACCATCCGCCGCGATGGCGAGGGGTTCGAGGCCGTCGACGAACCGGTGCCGGTCGAGCGCCATGTCGAGATGGCCGGCATGGTCATCAACAGTTCGCTGTTCGCGGCCACCGACGCTGCCGGCGTGCCGGAGAGCATTGCCGCCAAGGTCGCCGACATTCTCGATGCCGAGATCGACCTGCGCCGCGACCTGCGGCGCGGCGCGCAACTGCGCATCGTCTACGAAACGCTCAGGGAGGCCGACAGCCTGAGCGCCGCCGAAGCCACGCGCGTGCTCGCCGTGCAGTTGCGCAACGCCGGCAAGCGGCACGATGCGGTCTGGTTCGATCGCAGCGGCAAGAGCGACGGCGAAGGCGAATATTTCCGATTCGACGGCAGCAGCATGCGCAAGGCCTTCCTGCGCAACCCGCTCGAGTTCTCGCGCGTCAGCTCCGGGTTCTCGAACGGCCGGATGCATCCACTGCACGGGAACATGCGCGCACACAAGGGCGTCGATTTCGCCGCACCGGCGGGCGCGCCGGTTCGGGCCTCCGGCGACGGCGTCGTCGATTTCGTGGGCAAGCAGCGCGGCTACGGCAACGTGATCATCCTGCGCCATCGCGACGGCATCTCGACCCTCTACGCGCACCTGCGAGGCTTCGCCGGCGCGCTCATCGCCGGCGACAAGGTGCAGCAGGGCGAGCTGATCGGGTTCGTCGGCTCCACCGGTTGGGCCACCGGCCCACACCTGCACTACGAGTTTATGGTCGACGGCAAGCACGTCGACCCGATGACCGTCGCCTTCGGCGAAAGCGAGCCGCTATCGCTGCTCGAGCGGGCCCGCTTCCGCGCGAACACCGGTGAACTCGTCGCCCGGATCGACCAGCTCGATCCGCTGCGCCTGGCAGCCAACTTCGAATGAATCGGCCAGTCCGGCTCTATGCCGGGCTGATGTCCGGCACCAGCGTCGACGCGGTCGATGGCGTGCTGGCCGGATTCCACGACGACACGAGCCCGGCCGGAAGCCTGGCGTTCAGTTCCCGCCCGATTCCGCTGCCGCTGCGCGACGCGCTGCAGTCGCTGCAACGATCGGGCGCCGACGAGCTGGCACGCGCCGCGCTTGCGGCCAACGAACTGTCGGACCTGTACGCCGAGGTCATCTCGGATCTGCTCGACAAAAGCGGGCGCCAGCCCGCCGAGATCGAGGCGATCGGCGCCCACGGGCAGACCGTCCGCCATCGCCCGGAATGCGGCTACACGATCCAGTTGCTGAATCCGTCGCGCCTGGCCGAGCGCAGCGGCATCGCAGTCGTCGCCGACCTGCGCAGTGCCGACGTCGCTGCCGGTGGCCAGGGCGCACCACTGGCTCCGGGCTTTCACCACGCCGCGTTCGGCGCCGCGCGCGAGCGCCGGGCGATCGCCAACCTGGGTGGCATCGCGAATGTGAGCCTGATCCCGGCCGCCGACGAGCAGGCGCCGGTACGTGGTTTCGACACGGGGCCGGCGAACACGCTGCTCGATTATTGGTGCCTGCGTCACACCGGACATGATTTCGACCGCGACGGATCCTGGGCCGCAGGCGGCCGGGTGATCGAGGCCTTGCTGGCCCGGATGCTCGAGGAGCCCTACTTCAGCGCACCGGCGCCGAAAAGTACCGGCCGTGACCTGTTCGAAGCGGGCTGGCTGCAGGCGGCATTGCGGTCGGCGGATGCGCTCGACGCCGATCCGCGCGACGTGCAAGCCACGCTCGCCGAACTGACAGCGATCACGGTCGCGAAACCTTGCATCGAATTCGGCGCCACGGCCGTCCGGGTCTGCGGCGGCGGCGCACGCAACCCGGATCTGATGGCACGGCTGCGCCGGCGAGCCGCACCAGCGACTGTCGAGGATACGAGTGCGCTGGGAATCGACCCGCAAGCCGTGGAAGCGCTGGCCTTCGCCTGGCTCGCCTGTCGACGGCTGGCGGGCCTGCCAGGCAACGTGCCCGCGGTTACCGGTGCGACCGGCCCGCGACTGCTCGGCGGGCTGTGGCCGGCGACACGCTGAAAGCTCGACGAAAGGCTTCGGTCAGGAAAACGAGGAACCGCAGCCGCAGGTCGTGGTTGCGTTCGGGTTCTTGATGACGAACTGAGCGCCTTCGAGATCTTCCTTGTAGTCGATCTCGGCTCCGACGAGGTACTGGTAGCTCATCGCATCGATCAGCAACTGCACACCGTTCTTCTCCATCACGGTGTCGTCCTCGTTCGTTTCCTCGTCGAACGTGAAACCATACTGAAAGCCCGAACAGCCGCCACCCTGCACGAACACTCGCAGCTTGAGATTGTCGTTGCCCTCTTCGACGAGAAGTTCGCGCACCTTGTCGGCGGCACTGTCGGTAAACAGAAGCGGGGCAGGCATTTCAGCCACAGCAGTCATTTGGATCTCCGTTGAACCGTTCATTGTAGGTGCGGGCTCGCACCGGTCGCCCGATATCCGCGCGCCGATCAGGGCAGCACCGGCAACTGAGTCAGGCCGGCATCCTCGGGCAGCCCGAACATCAGGTTCATGACCTGCACGCCCTGCCCCGACGCCCCCTTGACCAGATTGTCCTCGACGACCAGCACGACGAGCAGGTCGCTGTCCTGTGGACGATGGACCGCGATCCGCACCATGTTCGATGCACGCACCGACCGGGTTTCCGGCGTGGAGCCGGCCGGCATCACGTCGACGAAGGGTTCGTTCTCGAAACGCTTCTCGTAGAGCGCCTGGAAGTCGATCGCGCGGCCGGCTTTCGTGACCCGCGCGTAAAGCGTCGAGTGAATGCCGCGGATCATCGGCACCAGGTGCGGCGTGAACTGCAGCTTGACCGGCTTGCCGGCGATCGCAGCCAGCCCCTGCGCGATCTCCGGCGAGTGCCGATGGCCGGACACGCCATAGGCCTTGAAGTTGTCCGAAGCCTCGGCCAGCAGCGTATGCACCTCGGCCTTGCGACCGGCACCCGACACGCCCGACTTGCAGTCGGCAATCAGCATGTCGCGATCGATCAGTTCGCCGCCGGCCGCCGCGACCG
>CALLYQ010000187.1 GCA_937858875.1 uncultured Lautropia sp.
CGGCGCCGATCGCCGCCAGCGCCTGCGCCAGCCCCCGTGCGCCGCGGAACACCGTCAGGTTCACCGCGGTGCCCATGAACAGCGTGAAGGCGATCCACAACGGAAAGGCCAGCGCGGCAACCCAGGCGCCGAACAGCAGCGAGTCGATGACCAGGTTGTCGACCTCGGCCTTGCCGGGGCGGGACGCGTGCCGTGCGCGCAGGTAAGCCAGTTGCGGGTAGACGAGGAACTGCAGCGCGAGCAGCGCCCAGGCCAGCATGCCGTCGCCGCGCCAGGCCAGGTGCGAGCCGATCGCCACGAACGACAAGGCGAACGACCACGTCCGGTTCACGCGGTTCATGCGGACGATCCAGTGATCCGGCCTGCGTGTGCCTGCGTTCATCGGGGTCCGGCGGCGGCCGCGCCGGCGGCCGCGCAAAAAGTCGTTCATAGCACAGCCGGCGCCGGGGAACCGTGGCCAGGGGCCCGAACGGTCGGTTCGAGCGGACGACGTGTCGATCGTCGCCGGAGCCTGCGCGGCAGCCGTCTCAATGACCCAGGATCAGGTTCGTGATGACTCCCGTAGCCACAGCGATCAGCAGGTAGTCCGTGCCGACCTGCACCCAGCGATGTCCTTGCGGCGGGCGGTGCAGGCTATGGGCGTGCCAGTCGCGGACCACGTAATGCGTGGTCCGGTAGTGCGCGGGCAGCCGGCTGCCCCGGTACAGGTCGTGGCGCGGGCCTGCGCCTCGGCGGTGCGGATGTGCGTGCGCCGGCTTGCCCCGCTGCACGATGACGGTCTGATGGATCGGGGCGTGGCGATGATCAGGTCGCGCGCCGTGCCGGCGGTGGTCCTGCGCATCGTGCCGATGCCGCTTGTCGACCTGTTGCTTCTGCGGGCCCTTGCGGTCGTCGCCGCGAGGAGCGCGCGGGTCGGCGAACGCGCTGGCCGACCCGATCGCGAGCGTGGCGGCGGTGATCGCGGACACGAGGATCTTCTTGTTCATCCGGGTGCTCCTGTGGAAGAGGAGCCCCGATCATCGCCATTGGGATCAGCGCTCGCACGCGGCTTTACCCCGGTTTACCGCTTGCACGATTGCTGCGAGATTGCTGCGCAATCGGATCACCAGGTCGCGATGTAGGTGCCCTTGAAGCGGGTTTCCACGAACTGCTTCACCGGTTCCGAACGGTAGGCGTCGATCAGCTTCGCGACCCAGGGCTGGTCCTTGTCGGCTTCGCGAACCGCGATGATGTTGACCCACGGATTGTCGACCGGCTCCGACAGGATCGCGTCGGTCGCAGGGTCCAGACCCGCCTGCACCGCGTAGTTGTTGTTGACGGCGGCCGCGTCGACGTCGGGGATCGAGCGGGCGAGCTGCGCGGCATCGAGTTCCACGAACTTCAGCTTCTTCGGGTTCTCGACGATGTCCGCAACACTGGCGACCGGGCTCTTCGGATCGCGCAGCTTCAGGATGCCCTCGTTGTGCAGCAGTTGCAGCGAGCGCGCACCATTGGTCGGGTCGTTCTGGATCGCCACGCGCGCGCCAGTGGGCAGCGCGTCGAAGCTCTCGTACTTGCCCGAATAGAAGCCCATCGGCGAGGCGATCGTATAGGCGACCTTCGTGAGCTTCCACTTCGTCTTCGACATCTGGTTCAGCAGGTACGGCTCGTGCTGGAACGAGTTCGCCTCGATGTCGCCGTCGGCCAGCGCCTGGTTCGGGATCACGTAGTCGGTGAATTCGACGATCTGGATCGGAAGTCCGCGCTCGGCGGCGACCTTCTTCACGGCTTCCATGATTTCGGCGTGCGGGCCGGCGGTCACGCCGACGCGCAGCGGCTTGTCCTGGGCCAGCGCGGATGTCGGGAAGGGCAGCACGGCCAGGACGGTGCCGAGCGTGGCGATCGAGGCGGCGACCGGGAACAGCTTGCGGCGGGCGCGCAGAGTTGCAGTCATCTTCGTTGTTCCTTGCTTGTTGGGGGTTCGTTTCAGGGGTGTCGCAAGCGCTTGTTCAGCCGCTTCGCCAGGCGTTCGCCGCCCGATTGCACGGCCTGCACCAGCGCGACCAGCACCAGCACGACGGCGGCCATCATCTCGGGCATGAAGCGCTGGTAGCCGTAGCGGATGCCCAGATCGCCGAGACCGCCGCCGCCGACCGCGCCGACCATCGCCGAGTAGCCGATCAGGCTGACGATCGCCAGAGTCATGCTGAGCACGATGGCCGGCGTCGCCTCGGGCACCAGGACCTTCGCGACGATCTGCATCGGCCGGCAGCCCATTGCGCGTGCTGCCTCGACGAGCCCCGGGTCGACTTCGCGGATCGCCGTTTCGACCAAGCGCGCGATGAACGGTGCGGCGGCCACGGTCAGCGGCACGATCGCCGCGCCGGTGCCGATCGACGTGCCGGCGATCAGTCGTGTGAACGGGATGATCGCGACGACCAGGATGATGAAGGGCGTCGAACGCGTGAGGTTGACGACCAGGCCGAGCACCCGGTTGACGGCGGGAGCCGCGAACAGTTCGCCGCGGCCGCTTGTGGCAAGGAACACGCCGAGCGGCAGGCCGATCGCCATTGCGATGCCGCCGGACACCGCGACCATCCAGATCGTTTCGAGAGCGGCTTCCCAGATCAGCCGGACGAGTTCAGGCGACATGGCCGATGACCTCCGTATGCAGTCGACGGGCGTCGAGAAAACTTCTGGCACGCGCCAGCGTGTCGGCGTCGCCGGGCAGCGCGACGAGCAGGATGCCGAAGGGCTGCCCGGCGATCCGCTCGACCGAGCCCGACAGGATGTTCACGTCGAGCCCGAGCTCGCGCGCGAGTTGCGACAAAACCGGGTCGGTCGCGTGCTCGCCGCGAAAGACGATGCGCATCACGGCGCGGCCGCCCGGCACCGGAGCAGGCTGCAGGCGTTCGGCGATGAATTCCGGCACGCGGCGCCCGGTTTCGGCGCCGAGGAACGATCGCGTGGCGTCGTGGACCGGGTTGGCGAACACGTCGGCCACGCGGCCCTGTTCGACGATGCGCCCGCCGTCGATGACCGCGACGCGATGCGCGATCCGCCGGATCACCGACATTTCGTGCGTGATCAGCAGGATCGTCAGGCCGAACTCGCGCTGGATGCGCGCCAGCAGGTCGAGGATCGCCGCGGTCGTCTCGGGGTCGAGTGCTGAGGTGGCCTCGTCGGACAGCAGCACGCTCGGCTTGGTCGCCAACGCCCTCGCGATGCCGACGCGCTGCTTCTGGCCGCCGGACAGTTCCGCCGGATACCGGTCGCGCTTGTCGGCGAGCCCGACCATCTCGAGCAGCGGTTCGACCCTGGCGCGGATCGCCGTCCTGTCGACGCCGGCGATCTCCAGCGGCAGCGCGACGTTGCCGTAGACACTGCGCGAGGACAGCAGGTTGAAGTGCTGGAAGATCATGCCGATCGAACGGCGTACCGGCCCGAGCTCGCGTTCACCCAGTGACGAGATCTCGACGCCGTCGACGACGATGCGCCCGGAACTCGGTTTCTCGAGGCCGTTGACCAGCCGGATCAGCGTCGATTTGCCGGCGCCGCTGCGGCCGATGACGCCGACGATCTCGCCGCGCGCGACCGACAGATCGATGTGCTCGAGCGCGGTGACAGGAGCGCCGCCGCGGCGCGCAGGGAAAGTCTTGCCAAGCTGCTGGAACTCGATGAAACCGGCGCCGACGGCCGGCCCGGGTTCGCCAGCCGCGTCGGTCGCACCGGCCGTGTCAGCCGCACCGGCTGCGCCGGCCGTAGCGGCCGCACCGGTCGTATCGCGTGCACCCGCAGCGTTGCGCGCGAGCGGCTCGCTGCGTTGCAGCGGAAAGGGCAGGACCTGCAGGGGCAACGCCTGCGGCGCCGCATCGGACATTCGGGGCTCCCGTTCGAGAATCTGAGGAAGCCCGCAAGACTATGCGCGCGGCCGACCGGCCGCCAGCAAGTGTCAGGATTGCATAAGTTATATGTTCAGCCGTGCAGCGCCCGCCAGACCCGTTCGGGCGTCAGCGGCATCTGCAAGGCCAGCGCGCGGCCCTGCGCACCGGCACGCGACAGCGCGTCGACGACGGCGTTGACGACACAGGGCGTGGCGCCGATCGTTCCGAGTTCGCCGACGCCCTTGACGCCCAGCGGGTTGGTCAGGCAAGGCACCGACTCGTCCATTTCCGTGCGGAAACGCGGGCTGTCTGCGGCGCGCGGCATCGCATAGTCGAGGAAACTCGCCGACAACAGCTGGCCGCTGTCGCGGTCGTAGACCAGGTGCTCGCCGAGCGCCTGGCCCAATCCCTGGACCGCGCCGCCGTCGAGCTGACCTTGCACGATGACCGGGTTCACGACACGTCCGACGTCGTTGACCGAGCAATAGTCGACGACCGCGACGACGCCGGTTTCCGGATCGACCTCGACCTCGCAGATGTGGCAGCCGTTGGGCCAGCTCGGGCCTTCGACGGCGCTCGTCGATTCGATCCCGATCTGTTTTTCGGGCTGGCGAGCGGCCAGGTCGAACAGGCCGATCCTGCGATCGGTGCCGACGATCCGGAACGAGCCGCCCTGGTATTCGATGTCGTCGACCGGCGCCTCGAGCGCCTCGGCGGCAAGATCCTGTGCCTTGCGCACCGTCTGCTTCGACGCGACGCTGACCGCCGAGCCGCCGGTGAACAGCGAGCGCGAGACGGCGCTGCCGAAGCCGGTGCCG